>JAQTRT010000004.1 GCA_028711675.1 bacterium
GTGCTCTTCCGATCTGTATTGATGTTTATAAAAAAAGGGGGGGGTTAAAGTGTTGCCCGCAGCTTCTGGCCTCATTCCCCCGGTTATTATTATTGCACGGTTACCTCTATCCTGGGCTTTGATTATATGAGGCATGCAGGAAAGATAACGGGACTGGCTGCTTATGGCGATCGCCGCGTGGCCTATGATAAAGTTAAAGCCATGATTTGGACGGATGGCCTGCATATCGAAGTCAGTCCTCTGGACTATACCTTACGCCATGAATATTTACTTCATAAAAAACTGACCGGTATCAGCGTTATTCTTAATACGAGCTTTAATATGCATGAGGAGCCTATTGTATGTTCACCCCAGGATGCCATCCGTTCATTCACGCAGGATCATCTGGATTATCTGGCTATCGGGGATTATCTGGTGAAATTTAAGGAGAACAGGTAAGAAGGAGCGGTACCGGCCTTGTCCGGAATCACAATGAATATGAAAAAACCCATCCGTTTTATTTTATTCGCCGGGATATGTGTGTGGCTGGCCATCCTGTACTGGTATTCCGAAAGGAAGATGTGGTTTCCCATGCGCTCCCTGCAAGACCTTCTGGAAACGGTTTTTTATTTTTTTGCCTCAGGGACCCTTTTTCTGTGCGCTTACGGCCTGGGTGCAAAGTTATTCGGGATATCCGGCCTGAAGTTCAGCCATGATACCGACAGGTATATTTTTGGTACAGGGCTTGGCGTGGGGTGCTTCTCATACATTATCCTGTTCCTGGGCGTGACAGGCGTCCTGTACGCCTGGGCCGTAGGGGCGCTCCTTCTTGTCATCAGCGTGTGGGCGCGCAGGGAAATGGCCGGTCTTCTCCTGCATCTGAAAGAGACGGTAAAAAAAGGGGCCTTTGCCCGGTTGGACCTCTCCGGCTGGGAGCAAGCATTCCTGCTTTTCATCGTCCTGTATGCGGCCCTTAATTTCCTGAACAGCCTCGTGCCTTCCTGGAGGTTCGGGGATGCGGAAAGTTATCATATGCCCGCTTTAAGCCTGTACCTGAAATATCATCGGATATTCTTCATCCCTCATATGCGCGGCGCCCATATGCCGTTCACCGTCAACCTGTTCTATCTCCCTGCTCTTCTCACCGGGAATAAGGTGGCGGCCATGGTCATCGCGCAGTTCCTGCATACTGTGTTCGGTCTGCTTTCCTTGTTCATCCTGTACCGCATGGCGCTCCGTTATATGCCGCGGCCGTATGCCCTCCTGTCCGCCGGTATTTTTTATTCCATGGGTTTTATCGGCGTCTCTTCTTCCGGGGCCATCGTGGACCTGGGCCGTTTCTTTTTTGAGATACTGGCTGTGTACGGCTTTTTTCTTTGGGATGACGCGCAAGGGAAAGAACGGAGGAAATGGCTTGTCCTTTCCTCCGTTGCCGTGGGCCTGGCCATGGGTAGCAAGATACTCAGCTGGGTCTCCTTCTTTTTCCTCACGGCAGGAGTGGCCTGGAGGAGCCTGGCCAGGATAAAAAGACCGGCGCTGGTCTTTAAAGAGAGCGGCCTGTATTTGCTGATCGCGTTTCTTGTGGTCCTTCCATGGCATGTCCGTTCCTTTCTCTATACAGGCAATCCCTTCGCCCCTTTTCCCGTCATCCAATACGCTGCAAATTTCCTGACAACAGGGAGCATGGGGGTACAAAACCGTGATGCGGGATTTATCACTGTGTCCCTGTCCCTGTCGGATATACTATCCATCCCGTGGCAGATGACCATAGACGGTTTCCGTTTCGGGAACAGCCAGTGGCCGGCTAACATTTTTTACCTTGCCCTTCTTCCCCTGGTCTTTTTTGTTTTCCGGTCTATGCCGGCGCATATCCTTTTCATGCTTTTTTTCTCCCTGGCCTGGTTTATCTTCGGCGCCGTTCCCCTGGGCTTCCGGTATTATATAATATCCTTTGCCCTGCTCTCCATAACGGTCGTGTACTCCGTCTGGCGCCTGTTCAGCAGGACATGGATGGTCAGGGTCCTGTTCGGGCTCTTTATGGCGGTCTTTATCTCCGACCTGTATAAGTTCATTTCCTACGGCGACCTGACCAGGCATCTGCCCGTTATTTTCGGGCTCCAGACAAGGGAATATTACCTGTCGGAGAACCTGAGCCACTACAGCGCGGAGGTTTTTGCCAATCACAACCTGTCGGACCATGACAGGATCCTGCTCCTCGGTAGCAACCAGTTCTATTATTGCGACAGGGATATTGAGGGCGACATGGAAAGGTTCTTTGAGGACCGGCGCCGGGCTAATTCAAGCGGGTCCATCCGGAAATATCTCCATAGCAGGCGATATACCCATGTGCTCATCGATATCAGGTCCTTAAGGGACCGGGAGGGGAAGGCGGTTTATCCCATCAGTGACATCGGCCGTTACGACCTTTCGCAGCTCGACCACCCCTTTTTCCGGACGGGATTCTACAAGACCTGCGCCAAAGCTCTTTTTTTATCAAAAGGGGCGTGCCTTTATTCCCTGAATCAATAAGGAGAAGAGGATAGCATGAAGATCTTACAGGTGTTCGATTTTTTTTCGCCGCTCCACGGCGGCGGGATCGTGTCGGTCGTTTATCAGCTTTCCCGCGCCCTCGCGGACAGGGGGCATGATGTCAGCATTTATACGAGCGATTTTGAGCGTGATGATGAGTATATCCGGTCCATCCCGAAAGTAAAGGTCCATACTTTCCGCAGTGTCCTGGACCTGTACGGCTTCCACTTCACACCTGACGTAAAAAGAGAGGCAAAGGCACATTTAAGAGATTTTGATATCGTCCATTTTCAGTGCTACCGGAGCTATCAGAACGCCGCTCTTTTTAAATATTTAAAAAAGTTCAAGATCCCTTATGTGATCGATTCACACGGCACTGTCTCGAGCACAGTGAGGCAGGGCCGGAAAAGGATCTTCGATCTCCTGATCGGATACCGCATGATCAGAAACGCCAGCCGCTGCATTGCTGAGACAGAAGTGGGTATCGACGAATACATGACCATGGGCGTGGACGATGAGCGTATCGTCCTCCTGCCTCCCGGCTTTAATACGGATGAGTATAAGGTTCTGCCGGCTGAGGGAAATTTCCGAAAAAAATTCAGGATAACGGCTAAAAAACTGGTCATGTTCTTCGGCCGGATCAACCATATCAAGGGAGTTGATTTTCTTGTTGAGTCGTTCGGAGAACTGGTGAAAGAAGAGAAGGACGCTGTACTGGTGCTGGCAGGACCTGACGACGGCTTAAAACCAGTGCTGCTGGAAATGATCAAGAAACTGAATCTCGGGGATAAGGTCCTGTTTACCGGGTTCTTAAGCAATGAAGATAAGCTGAACGCGCTTGTGGATGCGGATCTGGTGGTACAGCCCTCCCGGTATGAGAACGGTATAGCCTGGTCATCCCTGGATGCGCTGATGTGCAATACCCCCATTATCGTTTGTGAAGGGACAGGTTCTGCCGAAGATGTCAGGAAGATGGACGGCGGTTTTATCGTGCCGTTCGGTGCAGCGCAGGAAATGAGGAAAATGATGATATATGTCCTGGAACACCCCGAAGCAGGGGACCAGAAAGTGAAAAATGCCAAGAAATACATTGAAGAGAACCTCTCTTTGCACCGTAATATTATAGAGTATGAGAATATGTACCAGCAGTGTATCACGGAGAATAAAATAAAAACAGCGGTAAGTCTGTAAAGAGTTGAGGCATCAAATTACCGAATAAACAATAAGGATGATGATATGATTAAAAAAAACAAAAAAAAACCCATGAAGCCTGATCTGAAGCAGCTTTTCCTTTCCATGACCCGCTTGAGGATGTTCGAGGAGCGTGTGGCGGACCTGCTTTTAAAGGATGAGATCAAATGTCCGACCCATTTGTATATCGGACAGGAGGCTGTGGCTGTTGGCGTATGCGAAGCTTTGAAAAAAGATGATTATGTCTTCAGCACGCACAGGAGCCATGGCCATTACCTGGCCAAGGGCGGGGATATGAAGAAATTAATGGCTGAATTGTTCGGGAAGAGTACGGGATGTTCACAGGGCCGGGGCGGGTCCATGCATATTGCCGCACCGGATATCGGATATCTGGGTTCCACGGCCATTGTGGGGGCGGACATTCCCATCGGCGTAGGCGCCGGACTTTCCTCCTGCGTAAGAAAATCAAAGCAAATATCGGTCATTTTTTTCGGTGACGGGGCGGTTGATGAGGGTGTTTTCTATGAGTCCATCAATTACGCCTCTTTGTATAAATTACCGGTGCTGTTCATATGCGAGAACAACCTGTTTTCCACCCATCTGAGGATCTGCTTCCGCCAGCCGGCTGACAATATTTTTCAGCGGATCAAGACCTTTAAAATGCCTTCTAAAAGGATCGACGGGAATGACGTGCTGGAAGTTTATAAGAATACATGTGCGGCAGTGGATCACATCCGTCAGGGGAAAGGGCCTTATTTCCTCGAATGCCGGACATACCGGTGGCGGGCTCATGTGGGTCCCTGGCTGGATATTGATTTTGATTTCCGGTCCAAAGCGGAAGTGGAAAGCTGGATCAGGAAATGCCCCATCAAGAAACTGGAAAAAGCAATGCTGAAGAAAAAAGATTTTTCCGCAGCGGAAAGGGACCGGATCATTGCTGATGTTAAGAATGAAATCGATGAAGCGTACCGGTTCAGCCAGGAGAGTCCTTATCCTGATGCCAAAGAACTTTTAAATCATGTCTTCAGGGATTAAGACCCTGCCGCAGGGTTAGGTCTCAGTAACAACATCCCTTTCGATGTGTTATATCCAGGTAATGAACAGGTCTATAGACCTGTTGCTGTTTAAATTATTTTTAATAGAAAATTAAGGAGAAATTCATGAGAAAGATAAAATACTCACAGGCCATTAACGAAGCTTTTCACCAGGTAATGAACCGTGAGAAGAACGTCATTGTCATGGGGATCGGCGTGAACAGCCCCTGGTATGTCGGGCACACCATGGAAGGATTGTTTAAAAAGTTCGGATGCAACCGGGTGATCGATACGCCTGTTTCCGAGAACGGTTTTACCGGAATCGCTGTGGGCGCGGCCATGTCGGGATTAAGGCCTGTGGTCATCCATCCGCGCATGGATTTCATGTACTATTCCTTTGACCAGATCATCAACCAGGCAGCCAACTGGCATTATATGTTCGGCGGCAGCGTGAACGTTCCCCTTACCCTGCGCGGCATCGTGAACCGGGGCGGCGAGCAGGCTGCCCAGCATTCCCAGAGCATCCAGGCCTTGTTCATGCACATCCCGGGCCTGAAAGTGGTCATGCCCGCCACTCCCTCCGACGCCAAGGGGCTTCTTATTTCCAGTGTCCTGGATAATAATCCGGTGATCTATATTGATGACCGGTGGCTGTACGACATTGAAGATGATGTACCGGATGGATTTTATCAGGTTCCCATCGGTGAAGCCAAAGTACTGAAACAAGGCAAGGATGTGACCATTATCGCCTCTTCGTACCTTGTTTATGAAGGATTAAAAGCAGCTGAAAAACTGGGCGCGTTAGACAATATCGACGCTGAACTGCTGGACCTGCGCACCATTAAACCGCTGGACACCAGCCGGATATTTGATTCCGTAAAGAAAACCGGCCGGGTGGTCATTGCGGACGGAGGCTGGCAGACAGCCGGAGCCAGCGCTGAGGTCTCTGCTCTTATCAGTTCCGAGATCTTCAGTTCTCTGAAAGCACCTGTCAGGCGGGTGTGCCTGCCGGATGCACCGGCACCTGCCAGCAAGACACTGGAACAGGTTTATTATCCGCATTCAGAGGATATTTATTTGTCTGTTAAACAGGTTATGGGATATAAAGAGAAAGCATAAAAAAGGTTTTAAAGGCAGTAAAGGTTAAAAAGGTATTAAGGTAAGGATAAGTTACCTTTAAAACCTTTATTACTTTTTATGCCTTCGTGTCTTCGCGGCTAAATAGATTAAAAAATTTTGGAGGTTAAAGATATGGGTTACAAAGTGCCATTTGTGGATCTGCCTAAACATTATCAGGAGCTTGAAAAAGAATTAATGCCGGTGATCAAGGATGTTCTGTTCACCAGAGCTGACCTGATCATGCGGGGTGATTTAAAGGAATTTGAGGAAGGTATAGCCAGGTTCGTCGGCACACGGTATGCTGTAGGTTTGAACAGCGGTACAGATGCTATTTTCTTGTCTTTGCTTGCTGCCGGAATAGGCAAGGGCGACGAGGTCATTACCGTGGCGCATACTTTTGTGGCTACGGTCGCGGCCATCCATTTCAGCGGTGCCACGCCTGTGCTGGTGGATGTAGGCAGGGACCATAATATGAACGTGGACCTGATCGAGAAAGCCATTACGAAAAAAACCAAGGCTATCATACCGGTGCATCTGAACGGCCGTATCTGTCATATGAAAAAGATCATGGAGTTAGCTAAAAAACATGATCTAGCCGTGATCGAAGATGCCTGCCAGTCCCTGGGCGCGAAATTTGACGGCCAGACAGCCGGTTCCATCGGCTTGACCGGCTGTTTCAGTATGTATCCTTTTAAGATCCTGGGCGGTCCGGGTGACGGCGGTATTCTGGTGACCAATGATAAGGCGATCGAAGAGAAGATCCGGCTCTACAGGGATCACAGCTTGAACCGGAAGACGATGGAGATCGTGAATTTCGGATTTAACAGCAGGCTGGATAATTTTCATGCTGCCATTCTCAATGTAAAATTAAAATATCTGCCCAACTGGATTATACGAAGAAGAGAAGTGGCCAAGATCTATCAGGATGGTCTCAGGGACGTTAAAGAGATCACCCTTCCTTTGATCCTCGATGAGAACCCTTCTTTCCACGATGTGTTCCAGAATTATGTGATCACCTGTAAGGAACGGGATCAACTGGCCGGATTTTTCACGGAGAACGGAATTGAGACCCTGATCTCCTGGAGAATTCCCATGCATTTCCATAAAGGATTGAATTTGAACCATTTCAAGCTGCCTGAAACAGAAAGGATCTCCCGTGAGGTGGTCTCGCTCCCCATGAATACGGAGATCACCAATGACCAGGTCCAGTATGTGGTCGAGACCATCCGTAAATTCTATAAAAAATAAACAGTATGAAACAGGATTTTTCAAGCATCACGGAGCTGCCGGGCAACCGGATCACTTCCGGCATGCTGGAGATGATCTGTCTCCGGTATCATACGGCTGCCCGGTATGCGAAGAAGAAAAGGGTCCTTGAGGTCGGGTGCGGACCGGGCCTGGGCCTGGGTTATCTCAGCCGCAGGGCCGGATTTGTAGTGGCAGGGGATTATACAGAAAATAATCTCCTGATCGCCAAACGGCATTACAAAAATAAAGTACCCCTTTTATGCCTGAACGGGGAGGAACTGCCTTTCCGGAAGGGTGTATTCGATCTGGTCCTGTTGTTCGAGGTCCTGTTCTATTTCCGGGATCCCGCGGCTTTCATCAAAGAATCCAGCCGTGTCCTGACAAAGGGAGGGCAATTGATCCTGTGCCTTCCCAACAAGGATATTTCGGGTTTCATCCCCAGTGAGTTCAGTGTTCGGTATTTCAGCGTTCCTGAGTTAGCTATCCTCTTATCCCGTGAATATAAAAATGTTCGTCTTTATGGCGCCTTCCCGCTTGCCCGTGAGCCGGTTAAAACGAAACTACGGCTATTCCGGCTGTCATTGGCGAAAATTTTTAATTATTTCCCTGGCGGGAAGATGTTAAAAGAATGGCTGAAACGGTTTCTTATGAAAAAAAACATTGTGCTGGGCCATGAAATCAATGGTGATCTGTCAAAAGGCATAAAGATGTTCCCTCTTTCTGATAAGGAAAAGAATAACTTGTTTCAGATTATTTATGTGATAGCTGAAAAATGAGGAAAACCGGGAAGGAGAAATACATTTTCTGTTTTCTTCCGGTCGTTCGGCCGTTATTTTTTATAAAGGATAAAGATCAATGAAAATTCTTCTTGCTGAAGCGCCTTTTTCTTATACAGATTCCATTATTAAAGGGGAGAGATATTTCCCCCTTGGCATTGGATACATTGCTTCATATATCAGGCAGTCTCCCGGCAGGGATGTGAAGATATTTATCGGGGATATGCTGCAATTTGAAAAGGCCGTATCCCGCGACCTTCCCGATGTTGTGGGGATAACCTGTATGACGAACACTTATCCCACTGCAGCCCAAATGGTCCAGATAGTTAAAAAAAGTAATCCGCGCTGCCGGATCATCCTGGGCGGGCAGCATGTTTCCAGTGTACATGCTGATGTGCTTCGCGATATTCCTGAAGCTGATTTTTTAGCTGTTGGTGAAGGCGAGATTCTAATGGACAGGTTCCTCAGGGAACTGGTATCAGGCAAGCCGGCTTGGGAACATGTTCCGGGTTTGGTTTACCGGATTTCCGGGGGAATAAAAGAAGTCCCTGTCGGACCGGTGAATGATCATATCGAACAGTTCCCTTTTCCGGCCAGAGACCTGGTTGATCTTAATCAGTATAAATCCCATCCCCAGATGCGTTTCGGCAGGAGCACGGCATCCATGATCACCAGCCGCGGCTGTCCATGGCTGTGCACTTATTGTTCATCTCATGTTACAATGGGTAGAAAATACCGGTTTCTCAGTGCGGATTATGTATTGAATGAGATCCAGGAGATTTATCATCGTTATCATATCAATAATATCATATTATGGGATGATCTATTTACACTTAACCATGACAGAGTTCACGAGATTTGTGAAAAAATAATAAAATCAGGATTGAATATCAATTGGTTCTGCCAATCCAGAACAGACCGGCTTAACCAGGAGATTGCTGATATTATGCGGCGGGCTGGATGTAAAATGATCTCTTTCGGTATAGAGAGTGGCAATGAAAAAACTCTGGAAAGGATCAGGAAGAATGTAAAATTGGATGTCGTTACCCAGACTATTGGCTTTTGCCGCAAAGCAGGGATCAGAACCCAGGGCAGTTTTATTCTGGGCTTTCCCTGGGAAACAAAAGAGGAGATGGAGGATACGATAAAGTTTGCTTCCCGGAGCAATTTAGATATCGCCCTGTTTTTCTCCTTTACACCGTACCCGGGCACCACAGAATGGCAATATGTTCCTGAAGAGGCGAAGCCAAGAAATATAGGTGAATGGGAAAGGTTTGTCTGCAATAATCTGTACGGCAGGACATGGAACTCCTGTCTGGACCAGAAACATATGAAGATCATGGTATCCAAGGCTCACTGGAAATTTTATTTCCGTTTCAGCCAGATTTTCAGAATGGTGAAACGGATCGCTTCGGCGGAAGAGCTGGTCGCTTACATTAAGGCAGCTTTTAATTTGCTGTATTCTATTTTAAAGATTTTATCGAGGAATTTTAAAAAAAGGAGGTTGTAACAGTAGATTTGAATGAAACGCGTTTTAATTATAACTGACCTTCTTCAATCCTCACCCAGGATACCAGGATTGGCAAAATATCTGCCGGAACTGGGCTGGGAATCCATTATTATTACTCCCAGTACAGAAAAAAATTTCAGGGGTAAGTTCAGTTCAGCTTTAGGTTTTATAAAAAAGGGGATAAAGGTCGTTGAAACGGATTCTCCTGAACGGTTTGTCTTTTTAAAGAAAATCCTGGGATTAAAAGGAGGCAGGAATTTCCGGCAGGAGATCAGCCAGAAATATGGAATGGCCAGTAAACTATCCGAATATTTTTTTAATTTAATCGGCGCCATTGTCAATTATCCGGATGCGGATAAAACCTGGAAGCCTGCAGCCCTTGAGGCTGCAAAAGATATCATAAAGAAGCATAGGATAGATGTTGTCCTAAGCAGTTCTTCCCCGGTCATCAGTCACCTGGTGGCTCATGAGATAAAACAAAAATATCACATTCCCTGGGTTGCTGACCTGAGAGACCTCTGGTCGCAAAACCATAATTATTATTACGGACCAGTAAGGTGCTTTATTGACCGATGTCTGGAGAGAAGAACGCTTGGTTTGGCCGACGCCCTCATCACTGTCTCCGAACCATGGGCAGCCAAACTGAATGAGTTGCATCGAGTAAAAAGGGTCTATTCCATTACCAATGGATTTGATCCTGACAGGCTTAAAAGGAAAATGTCTCCTCTTACCAAAGCTTTCACCATCACCTATACAGGTAATCTTTATAAGGGTAAACAGGACCTGGAACAGTTCTTTATCGGTCTAAGCCATCTTATCAATAACGGGAAGATGGATAAGGAAAAAGTACGCGTGCGGGTATACGGACCGGTAGAAATTTGGATCGAAGAGCTGATAATGAGATACCGTTTAAATGATGTGGTCAAACAGTACGGGATAATCTCAAGAGAGGATGTCCTTTTGCGGCAGAATGAGTCACAGCTGCTTTTATTAGTATGCTGGAAAGGTCGCAAAGAAAAAGGGTGCTATCCATTAAAAACGTTCGAATATCTCTCGGTCCGTCGGCCTATTTTTGCTGTGGGTGGCGAGGGTGGCGATGTTATTGAAAAACTGCTGGACAAGACAAAATCCGGTTTTTACTGCAGAGATGTCGAAGAAATAAAAATCCGGTTAATGGAGCTGTATCACCAGTACCTTCAGCATGGGAAGGTCCGTTATCAAGGGAAAACAGATCAAATTAATGCATACAATTATTGTGAAATGACGCGGCAGTTCGTAATAGTGTTCGACCAGGGGGGCTACACGCATAATGGTAACGACACAAAACATTAGATCCGGAAAAAAGATGCTGGAAAAAAAGACGGCTTTGATATTTTTATTCCTTATCACCTGTATGCTGATATATAGTCTTGTAACAAGTTTGAGTATTTTCATTCTGCTCTTCATGTTTGTGACTGTTGTTGCCCTTTCACTGGCAAATTTCAGCCAGTGTATCTTTTTGTTCATTTTTCTTTCCCCTTTTCATTTTTTTTTCAAGGAATTGTTTCCTTTTCCCATAACGGATGTGTGGCGGGATATATACCTGGTTGCGATGATCTACAGCTGGTTCATTCAGGTATTGTCTAACAGGCTGAAGATCGCTAATAAAAATCTCGTCTCCATTATGATCCTTTTTTATCTATTGTGGGGAGTCATTGAGACATTAAATTCCGTTAATCTGTTAACAGGCCTGGTGGGATTCCGTTTTATGTTCGTGTCTGTCCCTTTGTTTTTTATTGCCTTTTCCACAATAAAAAGCGATAAGGAAATAAAAAGATATTTATGGGCTTTTCTTGCAAGCGGCTTTATCATTACTGTTTTTGCTCTCCTGCAGTTCGTCCTGGTCTCTTTACTCCATGTGATCCCTATGGGGACCTCCATTGATTTTGGCCGTAAATATTCCTTCTCGGGAAGCTTGTTCCGCGGTTTCATTGCTTTGGAACGTTCTACTTCGCTTCTTTCCAACCCGAATGAACTGGGTAATTTCCTCCTGGTCTGCTTTATTTTAGGAATCGTCCTTTCTTATTTTAAGGCCGATAAGAACCGCTTTCTGGTGCCGTATATCATCCTTGTACTTCTGGGATTGTTTACTGCCATGTCACGGACAGCCTTAGTGGGGCTGGTGGTCTCTGTAGCAGTTCTGATCGTTATAAGCCGGAAAAAAGAACTTTTTTTTAAAAGTTTCATGGTCTTTACCTGTATAGTTGTAGTGTTCTCTTCTTATATTATAAAACTATTCAGGCCTATCCTTGATCTGTCCGACCCGTATTTTATTAATTCCGTCCAGGGTTTACCTTACTGGAAATTTGTTAAAGATGCTCTTTTTTTGGGGCATGGTTTCTCGGCTACTCAGAGCACTGCAATGAAATTAGGCATTAAACAATTCGGTAATATCCCGGTTGGAGCGGTGGATGTTTATTTTATTCAAATGATCATCCAGATCGGCCTGGTGGGATTTTTATTCCACTTCTTTATCTGTCTTTTACTTATGATGTATTCCTATATGAATTACAGGAATAAAAATCTTCCATACTATTACCGTACCTTGTCCCTGGCTGTTCTGGGTGTTCTGCTGGCCTTTCTCGTGGTGGGTCTGCATACGTCCCCGTGGGAATATGTTTCCTTATCCAGTTTTTATTATATCCTGGCCGCTATCGTTGTCTTTATTTATCAGCAAGGTATGAAAAAATCATCTCTGCTCCAGACCGGGCCGGAGCAGTCCGGCTGAAAGAATATCAGTATGAGGAGAAAGATATGAAAGTCATGACGATTCTCGGGACCAGGCCGGAGATCATCCGGCTGAGTCTGATCATTAAGAAACTGGATAAAGCCGTGAAACATGTTCTGGTCCATACGGGGCAGAATTACGAAAAGAAATTGAACGGGATCTTCTTCAAGGACCTGGACCTTCGGGCGCCGGACCATTATCTGGGTGCCAGGGCTGATTCATTCGGTTCGCAGGCAGCCATCATCATTCAGAAGATAGAGAAGCTGTTCCTGGACCTGAAGCCGGACAGGGTCCTGGTCCTGGGTGACACGAACAGCGGGCTCTCCAGTATCGTGGCTGAAAGAATGATGATACCCGTGTATCACATGGAAGCCGGGAACCGGTGTTATGACCTGAAAGTCCCTGAGGAAAAGAACAGGAGGATCATTGATTCCATCTCTTCTTTTGCCCTTCCTTATACCCCGGGCAGCCGCGAGAATCTGATCAGGGAAGGACTGCCCAAACAAAGGATCTTTATCTCAGGTAATCCCATCTTTGAGGTCCTTACCCATTACCAGGACCGGATCGATGCCAGCAGTATTTTAGACAGGATGGGGCTTGAGGAAAAGAAATACTTCCTGGTTACCGCCCACAGGTCGGAGAATGTGGATACCAGGCCCATGCTGCAGAAGATCCTGAGGGGCCTGGAATTGGTCCTGAAAAAATACGGTCTTCCTGTTGTGGTCAGCGTTCATCCGAGGACCAGGCATAAACTGGAGAAGTTCAAGCTTGCGCCGAAAAATAAGAAAATGGTGCTTTCCGGTCCTTTCGGATTTTTTGATTTTGTGAAGCTGGAAAAGAACGCGCTGTGCGTGCTGACCGACAGCGGAACGGTCCAGGAAGAATGCTGTATCTTTCACGTTCCGGCCGTGACCATGCGGGATACGACGGAAAGGCCGGAGACCGTGGAATGCGGAAGCAATATCGTTTCAGGACTTGAGCCGGATAATATCGTTCAATGCACCGGGATCATGCTTTCCGGCGGCCGGGCCTGGGATTATCCGGAAGGGTACAGGGATGAGAATGTTTCGGACAAGATCGTTAAATATATTACCGGGGAGTATTCCTATGTTTAAGAATAAGATCGTTTTGATCACGGGCGGCACAGGGTCCTGGGGCAATGAACTGACAGCCCAGCTGCTGGGAAAGGGGGCCGGAGAGATCAGGATTTTTTCCCGCGGTGAATTTGCCCAGGTCACGATGGAAAGAAAATTCAATGACCGCAGATTGAAATTCGTCATCGGCGATATCAGGGATTTTGACGCCATTAACCGTGCCTGCCGAAGCGTGGATTATATCTTTCATCTGGCTGCCCGGAAACATGTGCCGGTCTGCGAAGAACAGCCGCAGGAAGCCATCAAGACCAATATCGCGGGAACCACCAATCTCATTCATGCCGCTGTTGATAACCGGGTCAAAAAAGTAATCGATGTTTCAACGGACAAGGCTGTCGATCCCCTGAACCTGTACGGCATGACCAAGGCTGTAGGCGAGAAGCTGATCGTCCAGGCCAACAACCTTTCTTCCGGGACCAGGTTTGTCTGCATCCGGGGCGGTAATGTCCTGGGGTCCAACGGCAGCGTGGTTCCGTATTTCATCGATCAGATCAGGCGTTATAATTGTCTGGAGATCACGGATGAACGGATGACCAGGTATTTCCTCACCCTGCACGATGCCATCAGCCTGCTTTTCAAGGCTTCTGAAAAGGGCATCGGCGGCGAGACCTTTGTCATGAAGATGCCGGCCTGCCGCATCCTGGACCTGGCCAAGGTCCTGATCCATCATTACGGGAATAAATCGACCAGGATAAAGGCCATCGGAAGCAGGCCCGGCGAGAAAATCGATGAGGTTCTTGTGTCACGGTACGAGGCCGTTAATACCTATGAGATCCTTGATAATTATTATTTGATCCTGCCGATGCTCTCCATCCAGGGTCTTTCCGGTCATTATAAAAAAATGCGGCTCAGGAAGGTTCATCTGGAGGAATATAACTCCTCCTGTTCGCTCATGAACAAGCAGGAGATCAGGAAGATGCTGGTCAAAGGCGGATTCATCCGATGAAAAAAGTTATGATCTTCGGCTCTGCGGGAATGGCCGGTCATATGGTGACCCGCTATCTTCAGTCACTGAAAAAATATATCCTGACAGATATCGGGTACGGCTTTAAGCTTAATCCGGATACGGTCCTGATGGATATCAAGGACCGGGCTTTGGTGGAAAAGATCATCAGAGAAAAGAAGCCCGAAGTCATTATCAACTGTATCGGGCTTCTGGTAAAAGATTCAGAGGAACAGCCGGATGAGGCTGTTTATGTGAACAGTTATTTTCCCCATTTTCTGGAACGGACAGGGAAAGTGAATAATATCAAGATCATCCATTTAAGCACGGATTGTGTTTTTTCCGGAAAAAAGGGGAGTTACCGGGAGACGGATACCAGGGACGGGGAAGGATTTTATGCCCGGAGCAAAGCCCTGGGCGAGATCATAAACAAGAAGGACCTTACTTTCCGGACATCCATCATCGGTCCGGAATTAAAGGAGAATGGGACAGGCCTGTTCCACTGGTTCATGACCCGGGAAGGAGAGGTAAACGGTTATACCGATGTGTACTGGACAGGCGTAACCACTCTGGAACTGGCGAAAGCCATGGACGCGGCCATGGACCAGGACCTGACAGGTCTTTATCATTTGACCCCGGAGAAGAAGATCTCCAAATACGAGCTGCTCCGCCTGATCAAGGAGAGATGGGGAAAGAAAGGGATCACGATCCATAAGGATACAGGGTCCCGAAGCGATAAATCCCTTGTAAATTGCCGGAAGGACTTTCATTACCGGGTCAAGGATTATGAGGGTATGGTCGGGGATCTGTACGAATGGATGAGGCCGCAGAAAGATCTGTACGGACGGTATTTTCGCTGATGGAGGGACGCTGCCTGCGCATACTGATCCTGACAGAACGGTTCTATCCGGAAGAGTTTATCATCAATGACCTGGTCACGGAATGGTCCGGAAGGCAGGACCGCATCGATGTCCTGACGCAGGTCCCCAGTTATCCTCTGGGACGCGTTTTCGGCGGATACAGGAATAAACTGTTCCAGAAAGAGAAAAGGGGCCCCGTGACAATATACCGCTTCTTTACTCTCCTGGGATATCAGAAAAGCCTTCTTTTAAAAATATTGAACTATTTTAATTTCGCGCTGCTGGGCAGTCTGGCAGCTGTTGTAATGGGGAACCGGTATGACAAGGTCTTTATCTACCAGACAGGTCCCCTGACTATGGCCCTTCCGGCTGTCCTTATCCATAAACTGTATAAAAAGGAACTGACCATCTGGACCCAGGACGTGTGGCCTGATACCGTATATGCTTATGGTTTCAGGAAGACACGGCTTCTTTCGTTCTTTCTGGATTCTCTTGTACGGATGGTTTACCGCAGCTGCAGGAATATCTTTGTTTCCTGTGAAGGATTCATAAAAAGGATTAAGCCCTATGTCCCGGGCCGCGCCATCCGTCATTTCCCCAACTGGCCGTTATTGGGAAGATATGACCACGGGACCAGGGTCCGCCTTTCCCGTAAGTTCAATTTTACTTTTGCCGGTAATATCGGCAAGGTCCAGAACCTGGAGAACGTGATCAGGGGATTTTCCCTGGCAGTGCAGTCCCGGGACAAGATGCAGCTCAACCTTGTCGGGGACGGCTCGTATCTGGCTTATCTGCGGGACCTGGTGAAGAGGGAGAATGTGCGGAACGTGGTCTTCTGGGGAAGAAAGGCCCTGACCGAGATGCCCGGTTATTTTAACGCGAGTGATGTTCTTGTCATTTCTTTAAAAGATAATCCTTTGTTCGCGCTGACCATCCCGTCCAAGTTCCAGACCTACCTTCAGGCCGGTAAACCCATTTTTTGCATTATGAAAGGAGAAGTGAAGGACCTGGTTGAAAGATACGGGATAGGCCTTTGCAGCCGGCCGGATGATATTAAGGATATCAGGGATGGTTTTATCCGGTTCTTCCGTATGAACCGTACGCAAAGGTCCCGTTATTCCAAAAAGAGCCGTTATTTGCTCGAATGGCTTTTCAACCGGGATAAGATCCTGGCAGACATGAATAATATTTTCTGGAAACAGAAATAAAAACAGTATATTCTTTTTTATCCTTCTGTCAAAAGGAGCGTTTTGTATGAGCGATGTTTTTTTCTGGATTTTTATCTTCCTCGGCACGTTTATACTGTCCGCGCTTTTTACGTTCATCTGCATCAAGGTCGCGAAAAAATTCCGGATCGTGGATATGCCCAATGAGAGAAAGATCCACAAGGAACCTGTCCCTTATTTGGGCGGTGTGGCCATTTATTTTTCTTTCATGATCATCATGTTTATAAGCCTGAAAATATCCCCCACATTCAATCTTTACACCCAGGGTGTCATGGGTGTGGTGATCGCCAGCCTGATCGTGTTCCTCCTGGGAATATACGATGATGTCAAAGGGTGCAACGCGTCCCTTAAATTCACCGGCCAGATCATCAGTGCCCTGGTGCTGATCCGTTTTGGTTTTTTTATCGACAGGATCACTAATCCCCTTGGCGGTATCATTTACTTCCCTTACTGGCTCTCCCTCATCGTGACCGTATTCTGGATCGTGGGTTTGATCAATGCCATCAATCTTCTGGACGGTCTGGACGGTCTGGCCGGCGGTGTCATCGCTGTGGCTTCCTTTTTTTTATTCATCATCGCGCTCATCTCGAACAATATCAATGTTACTGTCCTTTCTTTACTGTTATGCGGTTCCAGCCTGGGCTTTTTAGTGTTTAACTTTCCGCCTGCCCGGATCTTCATGGGTGATACCGGCAGCATGTTCCTGGGCCTTGTTTTTTCCCTTATGGCCATTATGGGCAACCGTAAGAGCGCGGCAGCCATCAACCTTCTCGTCCCTATCGTCCTTTTAACCATTCCCATCATCGATACCCTGCTGGCTATTTTAAGGAGAGCGAACCGCGGTAAACATATCTTTCAGGCGGACAAGGAACATATCCATCACAGGCTGCTGAATCTGGGTATCCCGTACAGAAAGGTGATCATTCTGATCTATCTTTTCTGTTTCTATCTCGGTCTTGTTTCACTTTTATCCCTCTATATTATGAAGGAAGTTTTTTTTATCATCCTTTTAATCATCGGGACCAATGTCCTGATCGGTCTGTATATCCTGAATATAGTGGAAGACCGGATAGAAAAAAATATAAAAGAGAACGGATCATAATTTCTAAAAAAAAAGTAAAGGGGTAAGGATAATGAAAGGTGTTATTTTAGCAGGGGGTGCGGGGACAAGGCTGTATCCCCTGACCACGGTCACGTCCAAACAGCTCATGCCTGTCTATGACAAGCCCATGATCTATTATCCTCTTTCCGTCCTGATGCTTGCCGGGATCAATGAGATCCTTGTCATCTCCACTCCTCATGATCTGCCCAGGTTCAGGGACCTGTTCCGGGACGGATCATCTCTGGGATTGAAGATCTCATACAAGGAACAGCCCAGGCCTGAAGGCATTGCCCAGGCTTTTATAATCGCGGAGAGTTTCCTGGGCCGGGATTCTGTCTGCCTCATACTGGGAGATAATCTTTTTTACGGCCAGGGATTCGGTTCGGTCCTCATGAGGCTGAGCGAATTGAAAAAAGGAGCCGTGATCTTCGGATACGGAGTCAAGGAACCGCAGCATTACGGAGTGGTGGAATTTGATAAGAAAGGCAATGTCCTCAGTATAGAAGAGAAGCCTAAACAACCCAGGTCCCATTACGCTGTACCGGGCCTGTATTTTTTTGATAATGAGGTAACGGGGGTCGTGAAAGGACTGAACCCTTCCGCCCGGGGTGAACTGGAAATAACGGATGTGATCAGCCAGTATTTAAAAAAAGGTCTGCTGAAAATGGAGCTGATGGGGCGCGGCTACGCATGGCTGGACACAGGTACTCATGACAGTCTTCTGGAAGCATCCAATTTCATCTCCACGATCGAGAACAGGCAGGGACTGAAGGTGGGATGCATCGAAGAAGTGGCTTACCGTAAAGGTTTCATTTCCAGGGATGAACTGACGAAGCTGGTTAAGGCCATACCGGAGAACAGTTACAGGCAATATCTGGAACAGATACTGGCTGATGATTGAGCAGAGCCTGTGAAGATGAAGAAAGGACGGAATGAGCGGTTATTATACCGGGTTGACCATTGATATATGATATGGCTTATCGGAAATAAAGGAATGCTGGGGCATGATGTTGAGCTGCTTTTAAAACAGGAGAAAAAACCTTATCTGGCCTCGGACAGGGATGTGGATATCACGCGGCCTGATCAGATAAAGGATTTTATCCGTGATACCAGGATCGAATATATCATAAACTGCGCAGGGTACACAGCCGTGGACAAGGCTGAAGAGGAGAAAGAAAAAGCTTTGCAGATCAACGGAGAGGCTGTGAAGAACCTGGCTGGCGCGGCCCTGGAAAAACAAGCAGTCCTTATCCATATTTCCACGGATTATATTTTCGACGGGATGAAAAGCGAACCTTACCGGGAGGAAGACGAACCGAAGCCTCTTTCCCTGTACGGTTTGAGTAAATTGAAGGGAGAAGAGCATGTCTTGAATATGCTGAAAAGATATTATATCCTGCGCACAGCCTGGCTGTACGGGAAGAACGGCAGGAATTTTGTTTTTACCATGCTGAATTCATTGAAGACAAAAGATGAGATCAGGGTTGTGGATGACCAGCAGGGAACGCCAACGTATTCAAAGGACCTGGCCGCAGCTATCCTGGTGATACTCCGGACACCTCTTCTCCCTTACGGTATCTATCATTTTACCAATGAAGGCGAGACAACATGGTTCGGATTCACCGGGGAGATCTACCGTCAGGCTGTGCAGATGAAAATGGTCGATCCTCCTGTAACATTACGGCCTGTTACAACAAAAGAGTATCCCTTGCCTGCCAGGAGGCCGAAATACTCCGTTCTGTCCAGGGATAAGATTAAAAAAGCCCTGAATATCAGGATCCGGGAATGGAAGGACGCCCTTGGGGACTTTCTCCAGACGGTTAAGGAAGATGAAAGATGATCAGACCGCAAGCTGTAATAACTTTAAGATATAAGAGATGGTTTTCAAGGTAGTAAAGGCAATAAAGGTCATAAAGGTTTTAAAGGTTTAAATGGGGATTTGTCTTTACCTTTAAGGCCTTTCTGCCCTTTCAAACCTTTACAGCCTTTTTTATCACATAATGTCTATGCTGTTTAATCATCAGGATAAATGAAAAATGACGAGAGCATTGAACAATATCCTTATCACGGGCGGAGCCGGGTTCATCGGTTCTAATTTTATACATTATCTCTCCGGTCAAAAGGATTTCCAGGGCCGGATCATCAATGCAGACTGTCTTACCTATGCCGGCAATCCGGAGAACCTGGCTGAAATAGAGGAAAAATGGGGCGGGAAAAGGTATTTCTTCGTGAAAGCGAATATCCGGGATCACGCCTCCATGAAAGCCCTGTTCAGTAAATATAATATTGATACAGTGATCCATTTTGCGGCTGAATCACATGTCGACCGTTCCATCTACGGCCCTAAGGAGTTTATTGATACCAATATTATCGGGACATTCACCCTGCTCGAATCGGCCAGGGAATCATGGAAGGAACGGGATGATGTCCTTTTTCATCATATCAGCACGGATGAGGTGTTCGGTTCTCTCGGGGAGAAAGGAGCCTTCAGTGAAGAGACCCCGTACAGGCCTAACAGCCCGTATTCCGCCTCAAAAGCCAGCTCGGACCATCTGGTACGGGCTTATTTTATGACCTATGGCCTGCCGGCCACAATCTCCAACTGTTCCAATAACTACGGGCCGTACCAGTTCCCGGAGAAGATGATCCCTTTGATGATCCTGAACGCTCTGGAAGGTAAAGACCTTCCTGTTTACGGTGACGGACAGAACATCAGGGACTGGCTGTATGTCCGGGATCACTGCGATGCGGTCTGGACCATCGTAAATAAAGGGAAGAAAGGCGAAACATATAATGTGGGCGGAGAGAATGAGTGGAAGAACATCGACCTTGTCCGTCTTTTATGCAGACAGGTGTCAGATCTGACCGGCCGTTCCAGTGATGAATATACGGACAGGATACGGTTCGTTAAGGACAGGCCCGGCCATGACAGGCGGTATGCCATAAACTGCGGAAAGATCAAAAAGGAACTGGGCTGGAAGCCTTCTTGTCATTTTGAACAGGGCCTGCTTGAGACCATTGTATGGTACCGGGACCATTCCCCATGGGTCAATAACGTGAAGAACGGATCATACAAGGAATGGGTGGAGAAGCATTACCACGGATAGGATGGAGGATAACCGATCTTTCCGGCATCAGGGAGATACTATGGAACAGAATATAAAAGAGCAGAGCATAAAGGTCGGCCTGATCGGAGCAGGGGAGTGGGGCAAGAATTTACTGAGGAATTTCAAGGACCTGAACGTCCTGGAAAAAGTATGCGATCTGAGCGAGAAGACCCTGGAGCAGAGGAAGAAGGAGTATCCTGATCTTCTTTTTACCGACCGTCCTGAGGATATCCTGGAAGAGAACGCGATCAATGCCGTAGTTATTGCCGCCCCGGCGGTGACGCACTATGAACTCGTGCGTTCCGCCCTGCTGAATGGAAAGCATGTGCTTGTGGAAAAACCCATGGCCATGGACGTGGGACACGGTGAGGAGCTGGTAGCGCTGGCTGCGCAGAAGAAGAAGACCCTGATGGTGGGGCATATTCTGCAGTACCATCCCGCGGTTATTAAGATCAAGGAATTGATCAGCCGGGGTGAATTGGGTAAGATAGAATATATTTATTCCAATCGTCTTAATATCGGGAAATTAAGGACAGAAGAGAACATTCTCTGGAGCTTTGCCCCGCATGATGTGTCCGTGATCCTGGCCCTGATCAATGAGTATCCTGAGACAGTGACAGCCCAGGGCGGAGCGTATCTTCAATCCCACCTGTATGATGTGACCATGACAAATTTCAGTTTCAAGAGTGGGATCAAAGGGCATATTTTTGTTTCCTGGCTGCATCCGTTCAAGGAGCAGAAACTGGTAATTGTGGGGAGTAAAAAGATGCTGGTCTTTGACGATATGAGCAAGGAAAAACTGTTCCTGTACGAGCATAAGATCGAATGGATCAACCAGGTTCCGATTGCCCAGCGGAATGAACCCATCGTCATCCCCGTTGACCGCGCCGAACCGTTGAAAGAGGAATGCCTTCATTTCCTTGATTGTGTCCGGACCGGGAAAATGCCCGTGACGAACAGCGAGGAGGGATTAAGAGTACTGCGGTTCCTGAAGATGGCGGAAGATTCATTGAGAGAAATGGGGGTTCCCATGAGAAAAGAGAGAGAAAAGATATACTACAACCACCCCACGTCCGTTGTGGAAGAAGGGGCTTCCATCGGCAGGGATACAAAGATCTGGCATTTTACGCACATCATGAAAGGGGCCCGGATCGGCGATAACTGTAATATCGGCCAGAACGTTTATATTGATAAGAAGGCCGTGATCGGCAACCGCGTAAAGATCCAGAATAATGTTTCGGTATATGATGATGTGACGCTGGAAGATGAAGTCTTCTGCGGCCCGTCCATGGTCTTTACCAATGTGATCAATCCGCGCAGTTTTATTGAAAGGAAGGATGAATACAGGAAAACCATTGTCAGGAAAGGGGCCTCGATCGGCGCTAATGCTACAGTTGTGTGCGGCCATACCGTCGGACGGTATGCGTTCGTGGGTGCCGGTTCGGTCGTGACCAGGGATATACCTGATTACGCCCTGGTCGTGGGCGTGCCGGCCAGGATCTCGGGCTGGATGTGTAAATGCGGCAATAAGCTCAGCTTTAAAAAGAAGAAAGCCCGCTGTCTGAACTGCGGCAGCACCTATAAACTTTCCGGAAAAAAAATCACGGCAATAAAGGAGAAATGAACCAGACTATGCTTTCTCCTTTGCTCATGAAAAGTAATCTTGCCGCAGGTTTTCTTCTTTTCTTCCTTCTTTTGAACGTCCTTTTTTCCGCTTCCCATTATTTTTCCGAGATAAAGTATATTTCCGTCACACGGAATCTGGATCAGGAAGAACGTCTGAACCGTAAATACGGCGATTTTTACGATCTCTGCAGGATCATCCGGAAAGGAACCACTGAGACCGAGAGCGTATTCTTCTTCAGGGATGTGATGGACGTGGTCCATCACAGACCTCTCCTGTCGGGATTCCTGTTCCCGAGAAAGATATACTGGGACTGCGATATAGATAAGATCAGGGAGAAGAACGGCCGGGGAGTGCTCCTTTGCCGGGACCTGAAGGTGATAAGCGGCTTTTCCCCGGGTAAGCTCCGGGTCCAAAGGATAAAATGGCAGAAAAAAAATATTTACCTGGTCCGGTTTAACTGATGGCGTTCCTTCTTCTTTTTTTTCTGTCTCTGGTCTTTACTCTTGTCCTGATGAAGTTTTTCCCTGATCCTCTCCTGGCCCTTTTGCTGGGATTCGGCACTGCCTTGTTCTATATCAACAGCGCCCTTGTCTTTAACTCTTTTGTCTTTCATACATTGTCGCCCGCTGTTTTCCTGATCGAATCAGGCCTGTTATGCCTGCTCTTTCTTGTTCCCGGTCCTTTTCGTGTGAAGACAGGTCTGGCCGGAATAAGATCCTTTCTCAGGGATAAAACGGATATGCGGATCTTCCTTTTCAGCCTGGCTGTCCTTATTATCAATATCCTGATCAATGCTTACAACGGCCCGGTGGAATGGGATTCGGTCACGACCTATGACTTGAGAGCCCGTTATTTTCTTTCCCTCGGGAAGATAACTTCAGTGGAACCAAAAGAGGGGATTTATTTCGGGGTCTTTAAATATCCGATCCTCTCCACTACTCTTCATCTTTTCTTTTATTTGTTCAAGACCCAGGGTGTAAAAGCGCTTTATTCTTTTTTTGCTTTTTCCCTTTCCATGGGAGTAGGCGGATTCGTGTATCTCCTGACACAGAGGAGGAGAGCTTCGCTGATATTCGGATTCCTGCTTTTTTTTCTGAGCCCGGTCATCACATTTTATTCCTTCATCTCATACCCGAATTTATTGTTCGCCTTTTATTATCTCATCAGCCTGATGACGCTGTTCCTGTTCCTCCGGTCTCGTGAACAAAAATATTTAATTACAAGCGCCCTGTCTTTGGCTGTATGTTTCTGGATCCGGATGGAGGCAGTGTTCTTCCTGCCTACTGTGTTCTTTCTTTTTTTGTGTTTTAAAAATAAAAAATGGCTGAAAGATATGATGCTTTATGCTGCTGTTGCTATCCTGGCAGGCTGTATCTGGTATCTGGTCATTTACCTGGAGAACGGTTTAACGGAAAACATGTCCACAGGGATCTTCAAACTGGGGCAGCGAGCCGATGCACTGAAGAACCTTCACAGTATCAAAACAGGAGTTTTTTATTTGATATTAAAATATTTCGTAGGTTTTATCAACCATACGGAGATTGTTTTTGGTTCATTTCCTGTTAATATCTTTCTTTATACCTGGTACCTGTTCCCCGTTCTGATGTTTATCAAAAAGGATGAGCAGTGCTGTTTCGGCCCTTCCTTCTTGATTTGGGCTCTTGTAGCTAACCTGGTCATGTGGTTCATGACCTGGTATTTTGCCTTTGGGGACTGGGCTATCCGTTTATCCGGATTAAGGACGCTTCTTCATTTTTATCCGGTTCTTTTTATATTCATCATACAAAAGCTCGTTCTCTGGATGCCGGCCGGTTTTCTGGAAAGAAAAGCCGGGGCAGGCGAACTGAAGACCAGTCATGAAAAAAAGAGTGATAGCCGTTATCCCGGCCTATAATGAATCGGGAAAGATCAGCAGGGTTGTTCAAAAAGTAAAAGCCCAGAAAAAATGGGTGGACGCGATCCTTGTTGTGGATGATTGTTCCACGGATGATACAGGCCGGGAAGCCCGCCGGGCTGGCGCCCTTGTCATCCGGCATACAAAAAATAAAGGTGTAGGGGCAGGTATCCGTACGGGCCTGCGGTACGGATACAGGAAAGGATTTGAAGTGGGTGTTATCCTTTCAGGCGATGATCAGCATGTGCCTGCCGAACTGCCTGCTGTGGTGGGACCTGTTCTAGCGAATCATTGTGATCTTGTACAGGGATCGCGGTATATGAGAGGCGGTTCCACGGTGAACCAGAACCTTTTCCGGAAACTGACCACATTATTCTACCGGGTCCTTTTTTTTCTTATTACCGGCGTCCCTTGTTCGGATATCACCAACGGATTCCGGGCGATCCGTCTGAAGAATATTTTTTCTGATCCTGCGATCGATCTGGACCAGGAGTGGCTGGACCGTTATGAGCTGGAAGTGTACCTCCTGTATAAGGTTTATACCTCCCGCTCTTTCCGGAAAAGGGAAGTGCCTATTACTATCGTGTATCATCCCGGAAAGGGCAGTACCAAGATGATCCCTCTGCTGGACTGGTGGAGGATGCTCAGGCCTTTGATCTATTTGAAATTAAGGATAAAAAAATGAACAAGCATTTAAATTATGCTATTTTAAAGAATTATGAGAAGAAAAAAATTCTGGTGACAGGCGGAGCCGGTTTTGTCGGCAGTAACCTGGTTAAAGAGCTTATCCAGCTGGGAGCGGATGTAACGGTCCTGGATGACCTGTTCACGGGTTCCCTGGACCATTTAAAGGGAGTGAACGGCTATCATTTTATTAAAGGAGATGTAAGGGACGAGAAATTGATACCTGAGACTGTCGGGGAGTTTGAATATGTTTTCCACCTGGCAGCCCGGAACATCATTATTTCCCTGAAGAACCCGAAAGAAGATTACAGCGTCAACATCGGCGGCACCTTGAATTTGCTGATGGCACTCAGGGACTCGAAGAATCTCCGGAAACTGATCTATTCCTCGTCCGTTTCCATCTACGGGAATCCAAGGTATCTTCCTATCAACGAGGATGATCCTATCAGCCTGCTGAACCCGTATGCCACCAGTAAATTCGCGGGCGAGAATTATACCGTTGTCTTCTATGAGAACTTTAACCTGCCTGTTACTGTTGTGCGTTATTCCAACGTGTACGGGGATTTTCAATCCCCGCGTAATCCTTACTGCGGAGTGGTGGGCAAGTTCATCGAAAAGATCAGCAGGGGCCAGGTTCCTGAGATACACGGCGACGGCGCCCAGACACGGGATTTTACTTATATCAAGGATGCTGTGGAGGCCACGCTCCTGGCCGGTATCCTGGAAAGAAGCATGGGTGAGATCTTTAACGTGGGAACAGGCGTGGAAACGAGCATCAATTATCTGACCGAGGTTCTGCTGGACATCTATGATAAAAAGGAGCTGAAACTGAAATATATCGATAAACGGGATATTGATAACATCCGGCGCCGGGTCGTGAACATTGAAAAGATAAGGCAGAAATTAAAATGGTTCCCCCAATATAATCTGAAACGGGGTTTGATGAACACAGTGGAGTGGTATGAGAAACACAAGGCAGGGGAGAAATGACCGGTCCGGTCAAGCCCCCACATTTAATTTTTTTTTGCTAATTTATTTTAAAAGAATAGGTTAACGATATGGAAAATATTTTAATGAGAGATAAGATCAATGCATTTTTTGACCGGGCTATCCGGGTCAGCCTTATTGTTTTTGCCGTCGGGTCCCCTTTCTCCATCAGTTTTGCCCAATTCGGCCTTGTTCCGGCCATTCTCTTCTGGCTCACCCAGGGAATACTCAATAAGTTCAAAGGTGTAAAAGGAACGCCGGTTGATATTCCCGTGATGATATTCCTGGCCGGACAGCTGATCACCAGTATCTTCTGTGAATATTCCAAAACAGCTTTTGCGGAATACCAGGGTGAATGGCAGATCCTGATGCTGTATGTGATCATGAACAAGGTAGACCGGGAGTTCGGTAAAAAGCTCATTAAGATCCTTTTTGTCGTCTGTGTTCTCGTTTCCCTTTTCGGGTTTTACCAGCATTTTACCGGATGGGGCCTGAAGATACATAATTTCAGGGTCGAGGCCATCCGCCTGAAAACAAGCACCTATATTTTTTATGATATCGTAGGAGGGTTCGGGCTTCATCTTACGTTCGGCGGGTATTATATGATGATCGCCCTGCTGGGCTGGGTTTATCTTATCAGGGAAAAAAAGAACAGGCTGTTTTTTATCATCGGCACGGTCATCATCACCCTGGCGGTCGTGGGGAGCTATGCGCGTACCGCCTGGTTCGGGATCCTGGCCGGGGCCTTGTTTCTGATCTTTATCCTGGTAAAGGAGAAGAAAAAACTGTTATCATGCCTTTTGATCCTTCTGCTGGTTGTGGGAAGTATGATGTTCCTGAAACCTGTCCGTAACAGGGCTTTAAGCATCAAGAACCTTACACATGACAGACGTTACCAGATCTGGCGGGTAGCCCTGCTGATGATCAAAGACCATCCTTTCCTGGGCGTCGGGAACGGCAATTTTATGAGATATTATCCCGGGTACGCTATGAAAGAAACCCCGGGTTCCCTGTTCCCTCCGGATAAGCCCATGGGCCATCCGCACAATGATCTGCTCATTGTTTATCTGACCGCGGGTCTGACAGGTTTCATCGGATACCTGCTTATGTGGTTCACGCTTTTTCAGCAGGGATTGAAATATATGAGGACCAGCCCGGACCAAAAGTACCTGATGGCAGGCCTGCTGGCCGGTCTGGCGGCTTTTTTTGTGGCAGGTCTGGGCCAGTGTTATTTTACGGCCAGTACGAATTCCATGCTCCTCTGGTTCTTCATCAGCATGGTTTCTCTTTTATTGATGGAAAAAGATAAGCAGGATTTCCCCGTTAATCCGTTTAGGAGAAAATGAATTTGGCTTACGGTATCCTGGTATTATTGGTCTCCCATGTGCTTTTTTTATTCAGGAACAAAGAGGTCATTGTCCTTCTGTTTTCCGTGGATACGCTGGTCCTGTCCCTCCTCCTCCCTCTTTTTTTTCGTTTCATTCTCGTTCTTCTTTTTGTTGTTTATCTCTTGTCCCATTTAAGGACAGGATTCCCGGTGCTGAAAAACCATGGTTTTTTTTTCCTTGTCCTGCTGCTGGGCAGCTGTTATTTTTACGCTTATTATTTTTTCATCATCCATTTCCCTTATCTGGTCCATCGGACCATGCCCCCGGATAAACTGGCGGTTTTTCCCTGCCTGATCCTTTTTTTCGCCGGATGGCTTGTGGCATATGAGAAATATTTTAAAAAACCTTAATATCCATGATTACCTGATCATGCTGCTCCTGTTGATCCCTTTTTTCCCTTTGAGCCCCATCCCTTTCTCCATCGGCCATATTTACTGTCATGAGATCATCGTTTTGTCCTATTCTCTGGGGAACCTTCTCCTTTTCCTTTTTAATAAAGAGGAGAGAAAAAGTATTGTCCGTTTTAACGATATCCAGAAAACCGGACTGATGCTCCTTATCTTCGTTCTCATTAATTTCCTGTTCTCGTTCCAGCTTTTGAAAGGCATGGATCAGGCCAATTTCATCAAAAGCATCAAGGTCCACATTAATGTGCTTCGGGGATACGGCGCGTTCTTCATGGTCTTTATTCTTTTCAGTCATAATGTACGGAAGAGTACATTAAAGACTAAAGGCATCATCACCCTGCTCTTTACGGTCTTTTGCATCAATCTGTTGTTTTTTTTTATCCTGCTGCTTCCTCATGTGGAATTAAAGAAACTGATCCTGAACACCCAGTATTATCTTGAGTTCAGGAATAAATCCATTGATTATAAATATAATTTTCCGGACGGTGCGTACGCACTGTTCATTATGGCTTTTTCCCATTATCTTTTCTGCTGTTATCAAAAAACATACCAGAGGATTCTCCTGGGATTCGGATTTATCCTGAGCATTATCACGATCTTCGCCACTTTTTCAAGGATCTTTTTACCGGGATTTTTCCTGCTTATCCTTTTCTTCCTTATTTTCCTTTATCCCGGGAAAGTAAAGCTGGTCTTCCTGGGTTTGGGGGCCTTTTTCCTTTCCCTGGGCGGGTTCCGGATTATCTGGGAGCGCCTGGTCCATTACCGGTTCAATATTACAGGGATCGGCTCAGGCCGTTTTGTTCTGGTGAGCTCCATTTTTAATATTTTTGCTGATAACATCAATAACCTTCTATACGGGATCGGGACAGGAAATTATTTTTATTATACGCATTCCTATGTGCTTAATCCGATCTTTGTGGGCTACAGCACTCCGCATAACCAGTTCCTGACTGTCCTGACCGATACGGGTCTGTTGGGGTATTTTCTTTTTTTATTTTTCCTTCTCTCGCTCATCAGGCAGGCCTGGAAAAATGCACGCTCCGTGCTCCTTCCTGAAATGAAAACGTTTTACCTGGGCCTTATGGGCCTGTTCCTGACATTCTGTTCTATGTCCTTGTTTGCTGAGATGATCGTCAGTTATCATCCGCCCATGAACCATTATCTGGTCTATCTCTGGATGGTCTTAAGCCTCTGCAGTGTCCCCGGTGATGTGTCCTGCCATGAAGCATAAATTCTTAAAAAACGCCTCATTTTATTTTTCCGCCAAGATCGTCTCGTTTATTTGTTCCTTCTTTGCGGCTGTCCTGATGGGCCGCTACCTCGGGGTCAGCCATTACGGTATCTATAGTTTTGCCATAGCCATCGGGAATATCCTTGTGGTTTTCCTGAACATGGGAGCGCGCAATTTTATCACGCGCGAGATCATTCATCAGTCGCGTTTCATCGACCGGTTCCTGGGTAATATTTTCCTGATCCGCTTTATCCTTGTCTTATTGATGGAAGCGGGATTATTCATATATTTACAATTGAGCCGTTTCGATACTTTGACCAATATCGTCGTGGTCGTGGTGGTCAATACGGTTTTCCTGAATTCTTTCCTGATGATCTACTTTGCCCTGTACAGGGCAAAGGAGGTCTATACCATTGAGATCCTGAACGAGATCATCATAAGTGCCCTGACCGTTCTGGGGTATTTCGTCATATTACGGAGCGGATACCGGATCAAGACCCTTGTCCTTTTCCTTCTGTCGCTCTCGTTTGTCCAGAACCTGATCCTGGGCTACCGTTCCGCCAGACTGATGAACATATCCTGGACCGGTTCTCTGAGGAGGGCGAATCTTAAGGATGCTGTAAAGGTTTTTTATGACACACTTCCTTTTTTCCTGACCTCGGTTTTTTCCGTTATTTATTTCCGCATCGCCACGATCATGCTGAGGATGTACTGTTCTTCCTGGGAAGTGGGATTATATTCCAGTGCCTATAAGTTCCTGGAAATGAGCTCCTATCTGCCTGATACCATCGTTTACATCCTGTTCCCCATCCTGATCAAGCAGTCTCTGAAAAACCACAAGAACCTTGTTTTTTATTACCAGAAGGTCTTCAAGTTCTTTCTCCTGATCGTCATTCCCCTGGCCCTGATCCTTAATATTTATTCGGGCGATGTGATCCGCCTTATCTGGGGCCCTCAGTTTTTTTCCGCGGGCCGCCCGCTCAGGGTCCTGGCTTTTGCTATTATTTTCCTTTTCTTCAATTATATCATGGGTAATATCATTGTAGCCCTGAAACAGGAGAAATACCTGACGCTCAATACCTTTATCACAGCGCTGGTCAATATAGCGGCTAATCTTTATTTCATCCCCCGGTATAAGGAACTGGGCGCAGCCTGGACCACGATCATTTCCGAAGGCTTGTTCTGTGTGTTGAATTATATCGTCATCAGCCGGACCCTTACCCGTCAGGCCATGCCTCTTCCTGTGTTCAGCAGGATCATAGGCGTTAATATCCTTTTTATTGTGTTTATCCGGTTCGTTTCCATCCCGTCCCTTTTTGTGGGTCCTCTGGTCTATCTGGCCTTTTATACCGGCCTGGTCCTTCTTTTCAGGGTCCTGGACGAATCGGATTATCGGCTGATCAGCGTGAACAGATCATGAAAGATAAGAGCGTTCTCTTCATTGCTTATGACAGCCTTACGAAACCCATCCTGCAGTCACAGGGTCTGCCGCATCTCCGGATGCTGTGCCGGAACGGATTCCGCTGCGGGCTGGTCACGTTCGAAACAAAGGCCCCTGACCGCCTGGAGGCTGAAAAACTCCTGGGCCCTGTCAGATGGTATCCGGTCAGACAGCGGCTGCTGAGGCTCAAACCGCAGAGCTTATGGGATATCCTTCAAGGTGTGTTCCGTGTTTTTTTTATCCTGTTGAAAGACCGGTATGCCATTCTTCACTGCCGGAGTCATATTGCAGAAGCCATAGGCCTGGTTAATTCGCTTCTCTTACGGAAAAAGAATATTTTTGATATGAGAGGGCTTTATCCGGACGAGTATGTGCTTTCCGGCTATATCAGGAAACGGTCCTTTCTGTATAAGCTCTATAAGAGCCTGGAATATGTGGAGGTGAAGCTTTGCTCCAGAGTGGTCGTGGTTTCGGAACGGTTCAGAAAATATATCAATCTTCTGTATCTCCATGACCGGCCCGGGTCAGGGAAGATCCGGGTCATTCCCTGTGCTGCGGACCTGAGCCGTTTCAGGTACAACAGCCCGGCACGCCGCAGGATCAGGACGGCACTGAACCTGGAGAAGCGACTGGTATTTGTGTATTCCGGGTCTCTGGCTGAGTGGCATTTATGGAGAAAGTCAATTGATTTTTTCAGGGTCATCAGGAAGAGGATCCGGAATGCTTTTTTCCTGTTCCTGACATATGAACCCAGCCGGCCTGTAGAGGAATATTTTAAAGAGAAGAAAGTCAATTCAAGGGACTTTCGCATTCTGAACCTGAGATCCGAAGATGTCCCCTCTTATCTCCTGGCCGGTGACTTTGGCTTGATGTTCATCCGTCCGGATATTTCCAAACAGGTCTGTTCGCCGATCAAGTTCGGCGAATACCTGGCTTGCGGCCTCCCTGTCATTACCAATTACGGAATTGGGGATACGGCCCGATACATCGGCCGGTACAAGACCGGTCTTCTGTACACTATGGATGAACTGTCGCGGCCGGGTATGATCAATATGAAATTCATGACAGAGTCCGGTAAAGTAAAAAGGCTCAATGGCCCGGCCGTAGCCCGGAGGTTTTTTGATCTCCGGAGCGCGGTTCGTGCTTACAGGCGTATTTACGAGGAATTGCTCTCTTGATTGAAGTGGCTGTCATCATCGTGAATTACAGGAGCAGTCATCTGATCGCTCCTTTGATCCAAAGTATCAGGAAACATACCAGAGGTTCCCGGTATCAGATCATTGTGGTGGACAACAATTCCCGGGATAAGGACCTTGTCTCTGTACTGGGCCGGAATGTCCGCCTGATCAAGCTGAAAGAAAACCGGGGATTTGCCGCTGGGAACAATGCCGGTATCAAGGCTGTTAAGGCCCGGTATTACTGTCTGATCAATCCGGATGTGGTTTTATTGAACGACGCCATCACAATCCTGAAAAATAACCTCAAAGGAGAATACGGTATCACCGGGCCTGCTATCTATACAGCGGAGAAAAGACAGGTCTATCCGTACTATCGTTTTGGCGATGCGCTTTACGAGATCAGCCGTCTTGCCCGGCTGGAGAGGCTTTATCAGTGGAATTATAAAAAGCATTATAGGTCAGACCGTTTCGAAGCTGACTGGGTGACCGGCGCGTTCTTTATGGTCAAACAAGATGTAATCCAGGAGATCGGTCTTATGGACGAGGCTTATTTCCTGTATTCGGAGGAGACCGATTACTGCTGGCAGGCCCGTAAAAAAGGATGGAGGGTCCTTCTTAACCAGGGAGCCAGGGTCATTCACCTGGAAGAAAGCTCGACAGCCAGGATCAGCGGATTCCGGCTTTATTATCAGTACAGGTCCAAACTGCGGTTCATCCGGCGGTATTACGGCTTGTTCCAGTACAGCCTCCTTAAATTATTTTATTCTTTGGATATCATTATAAAGATGCTGGTGCGCCTGGTCTTTCAGCCCGTGCATAAGGAGAAGTTCATAAAATTTTATTTTTTGCTCCTGAAAGAGATGGTGAAGAATGAGATATGACCTGAACGGCCGGAGGGTCCTGGTCCTGAAACTGCAGGGTCTGGGAGATACAGCGCTTCAGATCCCTTTCCTGACAGGTTTGATCCGGGAATATCCCCGGATAAAGCTGGATGTAGCTGTCAGCCGGAATGATTCGGACATCCTGTTAAAACTTTATCCGTTCAAGAGCATCAGGACAGTCTTTGCGGTCTCTCCCGGGATCAAAGGTTATCTCGGGTTCGTTCTTAAGATGTTGTTAAGGCGTTATTATCTTATTATCCTTCCTTATAAGAGCGGTAAGAAAGAGAACCTTCTTTCTTTCCTTTCCTTCTGTCCCAGGCGTGCGGGCTTTGTGTATTACCGGGTATGGAAGGAGTATTATCGCCCTTTGCTCGATTTTCTGGTCAACCGGCCTTTGGATCCTGATGTCCGGCGTCATTTGACGGAACTGAATACAGACCTGCTTTCCTATTTGACCGGGAAAAAGATACAGGCAAGATTGGAAAAAAGGCCTTTGCGTCTTAATGCACGGGCCGTCGAGGCTTTTCTGCGGCAGCAGAGAATAAGGCCTTATATGGTCTTTCACCTGGGCGCGGGTGATGTGAATAAATTATGGCCCCTTGAATCGTATGTCAGGCTTCTGCGTCTGGTCCTGGATAAGTACAGGAACGTGAAGATTGTTCTGGTGGGAAAAGGATATGATAAAGAGCTGAATCAGGCAGTCAAGGAAAAGATCGGGTCGGAGAGGATCATCAGATATGAACAGTATGATTTAAATGATCTGCTGGTGCTGTTGAGGAAAGCCTCTCTGGTCATGGGAAATGATTCGGGTGTCATGCACCTGGCTGCTCTGGTCCGCACGAAGGTCCTGTCCCTATGGGGTTATACGGATCCCGATCATATATCGCCTGCAGGGGAAGGGGTTTATATCATCAGGAAAAGGATCAGCTGCAGTCCTTGTTACAAGGTTACTTTTTCCGTCCCCTGCACCTATGAAAAGAAAAGGTGCCTGTATGGTATTTCTGTCGGGTCCGTGTGGCCGGTCCTGGTTAATGTGATGGAAGGAAAGAAGGTCAAAGGTAAAAAATTGAACACGGGCGCCACAATCGTCACGGTATGAAGATTCTTTTTGTTTCACCGCTCAACAGAAGATATCATCTGTATAATTACGCCGTCTATGACAGCTTGAAGAACGGCTTGAAGCACTCGGTTCCTGTTTTTAATTTCCGGATGAAGCTTATTCCCGACATAGACCGTTGTGTGTTCAGGCGTTTCTCGATATTAGGGTATCTGAACACGATACTGGTTTACTTTTTGTTCTTTCTTTATTCTCTTGTTCTCAGGCCTGAAATGATTTTTGTTATCAAGGGTGATCTTTTCCGTCCTTTCTGGCTCAGGTTCATCAGGCAATTCCTTCCGGCTGTTCGTTTTATTAACTGGTTCATGGATATGCCTCATCTGAAATCCCTGGCGTTCCGTATCGGACCGGCTTATGACCTTTTTCTTGTGAATGATTCCTCGGGATTGGATGAATTGAGGCAGAAGGGGATCAGGGCTGAGTTCATTCCTTTCTGTTTTAGCTCTTTGTTTGGAGCCTCCGGGATAAAAAGGCCAAAGGATAAACGGGCCGGACAATCCGGATTGGTGTTTGTAGGTACATACAGCCCTTTGCGGGAGAAGGTCTTAAGCTGTTTGACCTCGTTCCCCCTTGAGATACACGGCCCGGGCTGGCTTGATTCAGGACTGCGGGCATGGGTCAGGAGTAACGGTGTTTACGGGGAAGAGATGTTCCGGCTTTTTCAACGCGCGAAGGTCGTTCTGAACATCAACCAGAACTTCCTTGTCCGGAGAAATCCTGCTTCGTGTATGAATATCCGGATCGTTGAAGTAC
>JAQTRT010000148.1 GCA_028711675.1 bacterium
GATCATCCCGCCCAGCAAAGCAATGGATATGGAAAAGACATGGTCGATGGTCGTACCCATGGTGAGCGTGGAGGTCACGTCCTCCGGGTGAAGGCTGATCTTCTTCAGATATGTCGCCCGGGCCATGTTCACGGAAATAAGGAGCTGGTCTATGATATAACAGATGCAAATAACGGTCAGAGCCGCGGATTCGCTGAAGAGCCGGCCGGAAAAGCCGTAACCCAGGCAGATCAAGATCAACAGAAGAGCCTCGCCGATAAAGATCACCCGTTCACCCCAATGATCGATGGCCCGGCCTAAAAGGGGCTTGAACCCGATACCGATGATCCCGCCGATGGTAAGGAGCGTGGCAATGGTCTGTGTCTTCTGGTGAAAGACCGTGACCAGGACCCAGGGCGCAAAGGTCAGGAAAATCTGCTTTCTGGTGCCGAACAGGACAGCCAGCCAGTAATAGAACCCGTACTCCCTTCGGAGTCTGAATTTACTCTTTAACGATACAGGCTTGTTCTTCCTCATGGCCAGCATGCAGAAAAACGCCAGGAAGTAAAAGATACCGGAGATAAGGAAAGAAACGGTAAAAGTAAAATTAAGGAATTTAAACCCCAGGAAAACGAAAAAACTCCCGATAATGGCGGTAAAATTACCGGCTGCCTGGAGCTGGCCCAGCCGTTTACCGGTCTGGCCCGAGTGCGCCAATTCCATTCCGATATCAGAAGACAAAGGGATGAAGAGATGCTGGCCGGTGCTGAAAACAAAGAGCCAGACCAGCATGATCTGGTAATTTTTCGAAAACAGCCCGATGAGAATCACGCCTGCGCTTGTCAGGAGCTGGGAAAAGGCGGCCATGGTCCGGTTACACATAAAAAAAAGCATTCCGGAAACGAAAATGACCAGAAAGCCGGGAAATTCCCGGGGCAGTTCAAGGAAGGTCCTCTGTATGCCGGACAGGCTGAACTTATCATTTAAAAAATTATTGAACGTGGAATCTACGATACTTTGTGCGAATCCGATCAAAGAGACAGCCAGCAGGAACCGGAAAAAATCCGGGGAAATGTTCATTATTTTCTTATGAAACGATCTTATCATCTCTCAAACCGCCATATATGAAAATTTTATAATAATCAATATAAATAATCTTTCTATAAATAATTTATCAGGGACAGGGGAAAGCAATAAAGGTTATAAATGCTAAAAAGGATTAAAAGGCTGTAAAAGGCCGAAGAAAAAATTCCATTTCCTGTCTTTTACTTTTATAGCCTTTAATGCCTTTATACCCCTTTTATTACCTTTAAAACCTTTACTTCCTTTATAACCTTTTTCTTTACGTTCCCTTTGTCTGTTTTCATTTATTTCATTTGACTTTAAAAAATTTTCGGTTATTTATTAAATTATCATGCTGAAAACAGAGAATATGCTCTTCACGAACATTTACATCTACGAGAATGACAAGAACAGGCTCGTGGACGCCATCATTAAATGCGGGTTCGTTCATCTTGTGGACTCGGACACCGTCAACAAGTTCCTCAGGGAAAAGAGCGGTGTTTATCATCTGCGCAGTGACATCAGCATCGACAAGATCAAGACCAAGCTATATGACCTGATGAATATCCTGGACATCAAGCCGGTATGGCACATGGAGAACAAGGACCTGGACCAGACAACGGACATTGACCTTGACGAGGAGATGAAAAAGACCGAGAACATTATTTTTTCCGCTTCCCAGATCCGGAACAAGGTCCTGGAACTCGAAAATGACATCAATAAATACAGGCAGATGCTTCAGCAGATCATGGTGCTCAAAGAAGGGGGCTACCAGGTCAATTCCGAGATGAAATTCGAGTACCTGTATTTCCGGGTGGGCAGGATCAGCAAGGAGTATTACGATAAACTGGCCAAGGAATTCGAGAAAATCATCGTGGCCCTTTTCCCCATCCAGGCCGATGAAAATGACATCTATCTGTATCTGTTCACGATCAAAAAAAACAAATACAAGGTGGATGAGATCCTGGACCGGTACGGTTTCTCGGACATCAAGATGGAGGGCAGCCTCCTGAAGGTATCGGACAACGTGGTCGACGAGCTGAACCAGAAGATCGATACAGCCTTGAAAGAAAAGAACATCCTGACGGAAAAGCTCGATGACATGAAAAAAGAGAACGCGGAATATATCAAGCACCTGTTCTATATGATGAAGATATCCGACCTGAGAAATAAAGTAAAAAAATACTTCGTGAAAACATCCAATATCCTTCTTATTTCAGGGTGGGTCCTCTCCCGGAAAAAAAAAGAGATGATCCAGCTGATCGAAAAAACCGTAAGCCGGAACTATTTTCTGGAACTATATACACCATCCGAACTGAGGGAACTGGACAACGTGCCGGTCTTCTATAAAATGCCCAGGTTCTTCGAACCTTTCAAGGACCTGACCTACAATTACGGCATACCCCAGTATAAGACCGTCAATCCCATCCCGGTCGTGGCCGTCACTTACCTTTTGATGTTTGGTGCCATGTTCGGCGACATCGGCCAGGGCTTTGTCCTGTTCCTGCTGGGACTGATCATGAGAAGACTCAAACGTTTCAGCTCCATGAAATCCATCATCACGATGGTGATGTATTGCGGCCTTTCCTCCATGCTCTTCGGCTGGCTCTTCGGGAGCTTTTTTGGGTACGAGACCATCATCGAACCTCTCTGGCTCAAGCCCATGAACAACATCAACACCCTTTTCGGCATCGGTATCGGATTCGGCATCGGGCTCATCACCGTCGGTATCATCATCAACATCATCAACGCCCTCATCACAAAGGATTTTGTTAAAGGCATATTCAGTAAATTCGGGCTTCTGAGCGGTATCTTTTACTGGGGCATCCTTCTGGTCGTCAGTAAATTTTTCATCCTGAAAGAAAAAATAAACATTGGCCTCATATACCTCATCCTCATCCCGATCATCCTCATTTTCCTTAAGGAACCACTCGTTAATTTTATAAAGAGGAAGAAACACCTCCTGCACCAGGGAGTGAGCCTGTACATCATGGAGAACGTCATCGAGCTTTTTGACCTTATCATATCCTACGTGGCCAACACCATGTCCTTTATCCGCGTCATCGCCTTTGGCCTGGCGCATGCCGGCCTCTTCATCGCCATCTTCAATATTGTGGATATCCTGAAAAGAGCCGGGACTCCCGGGATCTTCAACATCCTGGTCCTGATCGTGGGCAATATCGGCATCATCTGCCTGGAAGGCCTTGTCGTTTCCATCCAGGCTATGCGCCTCGAATACTATGAATTCTTCGGGAAGTTCTTTGACAAGACGGGTATCCCATACCAGCCGGTTAAATTAGAATAATGATAGATTATCACATCCACACAGAGCTCTGCGGCCACGCCAGCGGCCATGTTGAGGACTACATAGAGAAAGCCCTGGCCATCGGTCTTACGGAAATAGGTTTTGCCGACCATTTCCCCGTACTGTACCAGCCCAAGTTCTCCCTTCCCATCCGCTCCATCACCATGTCCGAGGATAAGATACCTGCTTATCTGAGACTGATCGAAACAGCCAAGAGCAAGTCAAAGAATTTAAGCGTACGAACGGGCTTTGAGGTTGATTATTATATCCATGATAATCTTTTCTTTAATAAATACCTGAACCTGCTCTCCCACCTGGATTACATCATCGGTTCCGTCCATTTCCTGGATGAATGGGGCTTTGACCAGCCCGAGTTCAAGGACAGGATCAATGGAAAAAGCGTGACCGGACTGTGGAGGGATTATTTACTGCAGATCCGGAACATGGTCAATGAGCATGGGAATGATATCGACATCATCGGCCACCTGGACCTGCCTAAAAAGCTGGACTGGCCCGTGCCGGATGAGTTCCAGGAAGAATTCCGCTCTCTCATCAGGCTCATCAGGGGGAAGGAACTGGTGGTCGAGATCAACACCTCAGGCTATGACAAGCCTGTCAAGGAATTCTACCCGTCCCCTGCCGTCCTTACCCTCCTGAAAGATGAAAAAGTAGAGATCACACTTGGCTCGGATTCCCATAAACCCGATGAAGTGGGACGGTATTTCAGACCCGCCCGGGACCTCTTAAAAAAGACAGGATTCAATAAAGTAATTAAATTCGATCAGCATAAAAAGGATTTTATTTATCTATAATCCCTGGAAAATAAAAAAATAACCGGATATATTATTGAACATGAAGCAGTCCCTCATTATATTTTTAATACTATTATACTGTTCTGCCTCAACGGACCTTAGGGCATCAGCCAGAGGGCCCGAACGCCTGATCATCCTGGGAAGCGCGGTAGCCGGAGCAGAACTGGTGAATGTTATAATCCGGCTCTTCAGCAATACGAAACAGGTCCAGACCCTGAGCCCGGAAGAACAAAAGAGGCTGGCCCTTGAAGAGGAAAGGAAAAAACAGGAGGAACTGGAAAAACTCCTGGCACCGTCCAAACTGTTCGAGGTCATCGGCCAGACCAACATAATGAGCGGCACAAATGAGGCTGTTGCCCTGAACGCAGGCAACATGACGAACCGGACTGTAAAAGCCGTGACCAATCTCAAGGCTCCTCCGCATAAAACCACGATAACGACCATTTATTACATCACGAACTACAAGACCAGGGAAATATACGAATTCAAGCGGGGAAAGATCGATTACTACGCAGTGGCCGCGGCTTACTATAAGGTCGGGAAAAAAGAGAAGGCCAGGGAATTCTTCCTCAAGACCATCAGCCTGGATGTGAACAAGAACCAGGCTATGAATTTCCTTATCGCCAACTTCAACATGACGCCCAAAGAGATCCAGCGCGAAGCCCAAAAATACAAATGACCGGCAGGGAGAGGATGAAAGCATACATCGATATCGTAAAAAAGATACTGGGAGAAGGAGCTGAAAAGCCGAACCGGACCGGCATCACTACCATAGCCGTGCCCGGGATCATGTTCGAGCATGATATGGAACAGGGCTTCCCCCTGCTGACTACCAAACAGGTCCCTTTCCGGCTGGTCTTCTCCGAGCTGGAATTCTTCCTGAAAGGACTGACAGACAAGAACTGGCTTATCGGCAACAATAATCACATCTGGGATGAATGGGCCAGTCCGGAAAAGGTCCCTTACGGCCATGACGAAGAGACAAAAAAAAGGATGAAGGAAGAACGCGACCTCGGCCCCGTCTACGGCTGGCAGTGGCGCCATTTCGGGGCTGGTTATATTTCTCATGACAAGCCGGCAGAAGGTAAAGGTATTGACCAGCTCAAGGCCATGATCGATACTATCAGGACCGATCCTTCAAACAGACGGCTGATTGTATCTGCATGGAACCCGGTAGACCTTCCTAAGATGGCATTGCCGCCCTGCCATTACTCCTTCCAGGTCACCATCATCGCCGATAAACTGAATCTGCTCTGGAACCAGCGCTCAGTGGATGTAGCCCTGGGCCTGCCTTTTAATATCGCCAGTTACGGCCTGCTGCTCCATCTGATCGCCAGGGAAACGAATTATAAGGAAGGAAAGCTCGTGGGATTCCTGGCAGACACGCATATTTATTCCAATCATATACAAGGGCTGAAGGAACAGATCGCGCGGAAACCGTTCCCCCTGGCCCGGATCAGGACAGAACCTTTTACCTCACTCTTTGACTGGAAATATCAGGATACCCTTCTGGAGGATTACCAGTGCCACCCGAAGATCCCCTTCGAGGTTGCCGTATGAGCGAGATCATCATCATCGCAGCCGTGGCCAGGAACAACGTGATCGGGAACGGCATGAAGATACCGTGGCATATCAGCGAGGATTTTCGCCGTTTCAAGGAACTGACGCTCCACCACACGGTGCTCATGGGCGACAGGACCTATGAATCCCTGCCGAAGAAACCCCTCCCCCAGAGGGAGAACATCGTTCTCACTTTTGACCGGAATTACCATCCGGCCGGCGCCGTGGTCAAATACACGCTCGAAGAGGCGCTGGAGTACTGCAGGGACCGGGAAAAAGTGTTTCTCATCGGCGGAGCCAGCGTATACAAACAGGGGCTCACGATCGCGGACACGCTGGAGCTGACGCGCATCCACCGGGATTTCGAGGGCGATATCTTTTTCCCCGGCATCGACTACGCGGAATGGGAACTGGTCAGCACCGTGGACCGGGCCGACGCCACGTACGGCCCTTTCTCGTTCATGACCTACAAAAGGAAAAAAAGTAAAAGACGGGGGCTTATGCGCTCATGAAAGCAACGTTCCGGATCATCGGCAAGGACCGGCTGGAGGAGATCAAGCCCCTCTGGGAAAAACTGAACAAGGTCCATCTCCGGGATTCCCGTTATTTCCGGGAGCATTTCCGGACCTTCACGTTCGGGAAAAGGTGCGAGTCCTTCCGGGAAACGGCTCCGGAAGATATCCGTATCGAGGTGCTGGAGGATGATAAAGGAATAAAACTCGGTTATTGCATCTCCACCATAGAGAAGAAAACAGGCGAGATCGACTCCCTCTATATCGAGGAATCCTGCCGGGGCCGTGGTTTCGGGAAACAGCTGATCATGCATGCCGTGGAATGGCTGAAGAAGAAAGGCTGCACGCAGATCCGCGTGGCTGTGGCCGAGGGCCATGAGTCCGTATTCGGTTTTTACGAAAAAATGGGATTTTATCCAAGGCTCACTTATCTGCAGATGAAGTCTTTCTGAAAATCAGGCCGTTTTGAGGGCACAATCTTCCTGCGGCGACTTATACGGGCTGCCCGCCCTTTCTTTATCCTAATATTTTATAATATACAGGACCGTATCATAACGCGGCACGTTGTTCTGGGAATCCGTTCCCGGCGAAGCATTGCCGGTCGAACCGCCGTGGCTGTGCGTCCCTGCGCCGCTGGTGCCCGGCGAGCTGTTGCCCGTGCCTCCGCCGTGGCTGTGGGAACCGTCGGAACCGATGGAATGATAATGGCGCTGGCCTGCCTTGTCCAGTCCGTGCGTACTGACATCATCGACGAACCGCGTGTTCCCGGAGAAAGGGCCCCAGCCCGCGTTCTCCACGACACGGTCGTAGAGGGACGCTTCACCGGTGCTGGCTCCATGGCTGTGGCTCCCGTCGCTTCCGATGCCGTGTGAGTGCGCATCCACGGTATGGGAATGCGTCCCGTCGCTGCTCACGGAATGGCTGTGGCTGTTCACCGTATGGTTGTGCGTATCGCTTCCCGCGCCCGTTCCGGGATTATCCGCAATGCCGCGGGGGAACTTGGCCACAAGGTCAGGCAGGTTGAAGGTCGTGGCGCCGTCGCCCGGGCCGTAACGCGTGCCCAGCACGCTGAACAGCTTTGCGTACGTGCTCCGGGATACGGCTGCGCCGTTGCAGAGCAGCCAGCCCGAAGGCATGGTCCCGGCCGTGCCGGTCCAGAGGAAAACCGTTCCGGAAGGCACGCTCTCCGTGTTCCGGGAATTGAGGGCGTACGCCACGCTGGTCAGCCTTTCGCGGGGCTGGAGCGGGCTCTCCGCATCGATCTGTATCTCCAGATAACGGCTGCCGGCCATCCAGTCCACATTGCTGAACACGGAGGGTGACCCGCTTCCGGTCGTCTGCCCGATCAGGGTGCAGAAAAGGCCGTTGGTGATCTTGACGACCTGGACGTCGCTGTACCAGAGGCATGCACCTCCCGAAGCCGAATCGTACAGCCGGAAAATAACGGTATGACTGCCGCTGACCGGCACGCCGTTTTCCAGTATCTTGCCCT
>JAQTRT010000149.1 GCA_028711675.1 bacterium
CGAGTACTGGGTCTCCCAGGCTTACGGCGAGAATATTTTCCTGGAACTGGACGAGAAGGATAAACCCAATGTGGATTTCTTCATCCCTAAAAAAGGCGGTACCATGTACATTGATAATATGGTCATATTAAAAGAGGCCAGGCACAAGGATTGGGCTTACGCGTTCATTAATTACATCCACGAGCCTGAAGTGTACGCCAAGATCGCGGATTTCCTCTCTCTGCCTTCCATCAATGTGGAAGCCAGGAAACATGTGAAGAATCCCACCCTGTATTCGGTCGAGGACCTGGAATCCTGTGAGGTTAAGGATGATCTGGGGGCAGCTCTTGAGCTGTACAATAAGATATGGCAGGAGATCCGGATCGAAAATTAATGCAGGCATGAATGGCCTTTTTTTTCATTGACTCTGATTTAAATTATATTATGATAGAGAGAAGAAAAAAGAATTTCAGGAGGTAAAAATTATGTTCCTTAAATGGTTGTTAGCTGTGGCTAATCTTGTGGGAGGATTCATTGCCGCTTCCGCTTATATCACGAGTAAAATGCCGACAGTGGCTGATTTTTCCAAGACCCTGACAAAATCGAAACTTCCCATCGGCCTGACCGTGCTGGGTATCAGTATCATCAATATCTTCAATTTCGGCACGGAATACTATCCCAAGCTTTCCCTTATCTTCGGATTGCTGACAGGGATCGTGCTCTCGGTCGAGATCCTGAGCACACTGGGTGTGGATGAGGATATCAAGATCAAGGCTATTGATATATCGGATAAGTTCAGCGTCCCCTGCGGACTGATCTCCATCATCCTGGGTATCATATTCATCCTGGTCCGGTTCCTGAACGTGATCGAACCATTATTATGATCAGGTAATGAGTTTAATCGATAGAATCAGTGATTTTAGGTACCTGATTAAAAAAGAGAAGGTCCAGGGCATGCGCGTGGACGGAATGATCTATGCCTCCAGCCGGCTTATGGACCATATCAATCAGGAAGAGACCTTCAAACAGGTCGTGAATGTCGCGTTCCTGCCGGGTATACAGAGATATTCCATCGGTATGCCGGACATCCACTGGGGATACGGATTTCCCATCGGAGGCGTGGCTGCCCTTGATGCCGGGGACGGAATCGTGTCACCGGGCGGAGTGGGAAGCGATATCAACTGCGGGGTCCGGGTGATCCTGACCCCTCTTACTGTCGATGAGATCAAGAATAAAAAAGAGAAGATAATCGAATGGCTCTTCTTTAAAGTTCCTGCCGGGGTGGGGGAAGAGGGTCCCATCAGCTTGACCCAGCCGGAACTGGAAAAGGTCGTAAAAGAAGGCGTACCCTGGGCTATTGCGCAAGGGTATGGTTTTGAGGAGGACCTGGATTCCATTGAGGACCAGGGATGCCTGAAAGGCGCTTCTCTGGCACATGTAAGTAAAACAGCCGTAAAACGGGGACTGCCTCAACTGGGTACACTCGGTTCAGGGAACCATTTTCTGGAGATCCAGAAAGTATCAGAGATCTATGAGCCGGAAACGGCTGAAAGGTTCGGATTGTTTAAAGACCAGGTCATGGTCATGATCCATACCGGGTCCAGGGGATTCGGATATCAGGTCTGCGAGGATTACCTCCAAAGCCTCCAGAGTGTGCAGCAGAAATACGGTTTCCGGCTGCCGGACAGGCAGCTGGCCTCTGCGCCCATCCATTCCAGGGAAGGGAAAGAGTATATCTCCGCCATGAACGCTGCTGCCAATTATGCCTGGGTGAACAGGCAGGTCATCACGCATTATGTCAGGCTGGGTTTCCAGGAACTCTTCAGGACAGAACCGCGCGGTTTGAAGGTCCTTTATGATGTGGCCCATAATATCGCCAAGTTCGAGAATCATACCGTAGAAGGCAGGACCAGGTCCCTGCTGGTGCACAGGAAAGGCGCTACACGTGCTTTTGCCAGGGGAGCCTCCGGCTTGTCAAGCCGGTTCCGTGAGACGGGACAGCCTGTCCTCATACCCGGCGACATGGGCCGGGCTTCTTATATCCTGACCGGCACGGAGACCGCCATGAACGATACTTTTGGAACGGTCTGTCACGGTGCCGGAAGGATGATGAGCAGGCACCAGGCCAGGAAAAAAGCGGACCGGGAAACACTGTACAGAGAACTGGGTGATAAAGGGATCATACTGAAAGCAAAGAGCTGGAGCTCCGTGGCTGAGGAGATCCCGGAAGCGTACAAAGATATAGATGAGATCGTGAACGTGGTCGTGCAGACCGGCCTTGCGAAAAAGGTCGCCAAGCTGACGCCTCTGGCCGTCATGAAAGGATGAAATTATGCTTGATTTAAAATTTATCAGTTCGAACAAGGAAGCCGTTGCGGAGATGCTCAGGAAAAGGAACCAGGCATCGCTGATACCCGAAATGGAAAGCCTGACCGTCCATTATAACGCGCGGAACGAGGTCCAGATAAAATGCGATGACCTGAGGAACCAGCGGAACACCACGTCGAAGAAGATAGGCCTGATTAAAATGTCGGGCGGCGATATCAATTCCGTATCGAACGAGGTCAAGGCCATCAATGCCGAGATCGCCGGACTGGAACAGGAGATCGGGCAGTATGACGCGAAGATCGACAAGGTCCTGTACGGTATTCCGAACCTCCTTGATGAAAAGGTCCCTGAAGGCAAAGACGAGGCCTCCAACAGGGTCGTCCGTTCGTGGGGTGAAAAACCGGCCTTTTCTTTCCCGGCCCTGGCCCACTGGGACCTGGCCGAGAAGAACGGCCTGATCGATTTCAAACGGGCCGTTAAACTGTCCGGGGCCAGGTTCGTGCTTTACAGGGATGCCGGGGCCAAGCTGGAACGGGCCCTGATCAATTTTATGCTCGACGTCCATTGCCGGGAACATCATTATAAAGAGTTCATCCCGCCTTTTATTGTGAATGAAAAGACCATGACAGGCACAGGCCAGCTGCCCAAGTTCAAGGAGGACCTGTTCAAGCTGGAGAATTATAATTATTATCTGATACCCACGGCTGAAGTGCCTCTCACCAACATCCACAGCGATGAGATCCTGAACGAGGATGATGTCCCGCTGTATTACACAGCGTACACACCCTGCTTCCGGAGCGAGGCCGGGAGCTGGGGCAAGGATACGCGCGGTTTGATCCGGCTCCATCAGTTCAATAAGGTGGAACTGGTGAAGATCGTGAAACCCGAGGATTCAGCCTCTGAACTGGAAAAACTGGTGAACGAGGCGGAAAAGATACTGCAGCTGCTTAACATCCATTACCGTATCGTAGCCTTGTGCGGCGGAGATACGGGATTCTCCTCGTCCATGACCTACGATATCGAAGTATGGCTGCCCGGCATGAACGCATATAAGGAAATATCCTCCTGCAGCAACTGCAGGGATTTCCAGGCCAGGCGGGCGGGGATCAGGTTCAAGAGGAAATCAACGGGTAAGACGGAGCTCGTGCATACTCTGAACGGTTCGGGCCTGGCCGTTGGCCGGACCTTCCTGGCCATTCTGGAGAATTACCAGACGCAGGACGGCGGATTCTCCCTTCCCGAAGTATTAAAGAAATATATGTGAATTATTCTTATGAAGATCATTGATGTCCATACACACAGTTTCCCCGATTTCCTGGCTGAAAAGGCCATGGCCCAGCTGATGAAAACGGTCGATACGGAATATAAGGCTTTTCACAAAGGCACTTTAAAGGACCAGCTCCGCTCCATGGACGAGGCGGGTATCCGTCAGTGCGTGGTCCAGTCCATTGCCACCAGGCCCGAACAGGCGGAGAATATCCTGAAATGGTCTTTGGAGATCAAGAGCGACAGGGTGGAGCCTTATATTTCCATTCATCCGGATAACACCCGTTATGACGATATCTTAAAGAGAGCAAAGGACCATGATATCCGCGGCATCAAGCTCCACCCCCATTACCAGGGAGTGAACGCGGATGATGATGCCATGTTCCGCCATTACGAGATATTCTGCAAGTATAATTTCATCGTATTCTTTCATTCCGGTGAAGATTTAGCTTTTCCCGGGTGCGATAACGCCTCCACAAAAAGGATGAAGAAGGTCATTTTAAAATTCCCGGAAATGAAAGTGATCCTGGCCCATTATGGCGCTTACCGTGAGTGGGAAGAGGTGTACAGGGAACTGGCAGGCTTGAACGTTTATTTTGAAACGTCGTTCATCCTGGAAGAAGCAGGTGAGGAGATGTTCCTGAAGATATTAAAGAAGCATTCTGCCGACAGGGTCATGTTCGGGACTGATTCGCCCTGGACCGGCCAGCGGAATGCGGTTCAGCTTATGAACAAATGCAGCATCCCGGAGGAAGTAAGGGAGAAGATATATCACAGGAACTATGAGGACCTGCGAGAACGGGGATAATACAGAAAAATGGGGACGGTTCTGATTTTTTTTGTTTTATACAGTAAGGGGGAAATTAAATAACCAATAGGGGCAATTAAAGGGTATCTGATAATAGAGAATGAGGGTGTGTCCTATATCAGATATCAATACCGTTTTTATTATAATATAAAGCAATGATAAACAAAAAACTGAATAAAGATTCAATCATCAGTCAATTGTTTGCAGCGGAATTGCAGTTTCGGTTAGCTTCTGCTGTCAGATTAGCAACAACAATGAAAGAGCAACCGCTTGACTTACCTGTCCAATGGATTTACGGTAAACATCATATTAAATATAATGAAGTGGCTTTACGCGAAGATCAAGCTGAATATGCATCATATCTGCTTCATCAATCAGCTACTTTTCTAATGGCTACAGAAATTAAGAATGCCATTGTTGCAGTCACAGAAGACTCCACAAACCATAAAAATAATTATATATCTGATGCATTTCAAATCGCACGATTCATTAGAAATGCTTTTACTCATCATCCGTTCAAACCAGTTTGGTCTATTGAAAAAAATATCAAGGAAAAAAATTTAATGTACCTGGTATTATCGAATTGGATACGACTAATTTAAATGAAAAGTCGTTTAACTGGAAACACTATGGCGGTTATTTAGCAATATTAAAATTGTCCCATTTTGTTCGATTTAATATTTTAAAAGATAAATCAAAGAAACCATGTGATAGAATTTTACCTAAACCCCAAAAGGTATATATTCAATATGGCGATCTCATCTTGAAAAAGATAAATAAAATACCAAAGACTGCAAAAAAAAACAAACAGAGTGGAAATATTATAAATTTAGGTGGAGGTTATAAAATTATTGGAGGGAAATTATTTATCGCTAATCCAAAAGATAATACCATTAATAACCAAAAGAACCGATAAGATATATCCGAGAAAATTAAAAGATGATTATACGGGAATATTATTATCGGGACGGTCCTTACTATGCGTACATCAGCTTGCCTTTAGGTTGAGGGATCTCGCGTCCCAGTTCTTTGGCCGTTTCAAGCCATTCCTTGATGATTATTTCCGCGTTGTTTAAAGCCTGCTGGTAAGTCTTCCCGTCAGCCATGCATCCCGGCAGTTCGGGAACTTCAGCAATATATGCCCGGTCTTCCTTACTCCAGTATATAATGACCTCATATTTTATCATAATTTTATTCTCCTAATCTATACTTTATAAGCATATTACGGATCTGATTAATCTGATAAGACTTGGCCTTTGAGCCTTTCGGTTGAATATTGATAATTTCTTCAACTTCATCTTTGTAAAAAATATGATGACTGCCTTTGATCCGTTCCCGAAAACCTAATTTTTTAAGTAAATGACATAATCCGTTAAAAGGGATGTTAGCATCCGAAGACCCTTTTAGGATTTTTTCTAATAGTTTTTGAGGCTGACTCACTATAGTAATATATGGAATTCATTTAGATTGTCAAGTATTCACCTGACACCTGCCTTTTTTGTTCATTCCTGATCAAACCCGTTTAAAATGATGTCCAGAACCAGGCGGCGTAGGTCGTGGATACTTCATTTTCCGTCAGGTCGCTTACCGGGAAACCGAGGCAGAACTGATGCTGTCCTTCGTTCCCGAAACCCAGGCAGAGCCCGGGTACGAGGGTCAGTATGAAATCGTCGGCATCGCCCATCTGGTAGGAGGGATCGATCTCCAGAAAGAGGTTCAGAGTATTGGGTACGATCTTCCAGACAGGGGCTACAACACCGTAAAGGAGGGAGCTCCCGGCATCATCCAGGGGCACGTTCAGACCGAGATTGATCTCCCATGTGAATATTTCACCGTCCTTATACAGGTGGTACTGGGGAACGATATAAGAGGCTGTCGAACCTTCCTCTTTATAGAATCCGATCTGCAGAGCCAGGATGTTATTCCCGCCCAGATCGTAGCGCGGCATGACCCAGGAACCGCCGTAGCCGGAATCAGGCGTCAGGTCAAGGGTAGCCAGGTCGGCATATATATCAAAGACCTCGCTGAATCCGTAACCCACGACCAGCTCCGTGGTCAACGAGAACTCCGGGTCGAATCCGCCGTAAAAAAACGGATTGACCGCGAATGTTTTTGCGCCTGTCATGGACCCCCAGGCCGAGTAGGAATACGGGTAAACGCTCCGGCTGGAGAAGAGAAGGCACAGTACGGCCGCGGAAAGTATGAGAAAACCAGTTCTGTGTTTCATCTTTTCACTCCTTGTTGGAATTTATTTATATTTTAAAATATTCGTTTTCAAAGTCAAAGGAATTCATTATTTAACTGACAGGCCGCAGGCCGTCCTGAGCGCTTCTCTCATTCCGCTTCCAGGACCACCAGGGTGATATCATCGTACTGGGGATAATTCCCGATGAACTCGTAGATCTCGTCCTTGACAGACTTCATGATGGCTTCAGCGGATTTTTTACTGTGGTTCATAAAGGCCTTTTTCAGCCCTTCCAGTCCAAAATGCTCCTTCTGCTGGTTCCTGGCTTCTGTAGCGCCGTCGGTGTAGAGCAGGATCTTGTCCCCGGTCCGGAGTATGATGTTCTTTTCCTCGAGGATCTTGTCGATGTCGGGAACGATGCCGAGGATGGTACCGCCTGACAGGATCTCCTCCACTTCCCCCGTCGATTTCCTGTAAACAAGGATGTGTTCATGGCCGGCGGAGGAATAAGTGAGCGTGGATTTGGCGGCCTGCCAGATGAGGTACAGCATGGTCATGAACTTTTCACCGCCGATATGCTTGTCCAGGATCTCATTGATGCGGATCAGGATCTGTTTGGGCGATGTTTCCCTTGAAGAAAAGATGTGGATGGCTGTTTTCACCATAGCCATGAGAAGGCCTGCCGCCACGCCTTTGCCGGATACATCGCCGATCACGATCCCCATCCTGTCCTGGCCGGGCAGGCTGATAAAGTCGTAATAATCGCCCCCGATCTCCTTGGCCGGCTGCATGAGGCCCTGGAGGGAGAGCTTGGATATCTTGGGGGGCGTCTGGGGGAGAAGGCTGGTCTGGATCTGGCGGCCCAGCCTCAGTTCCTCGGCGATCCTTTCCTTTTCCACGATGTCGCCGTGATGCAGGGCGTTGTCGATGGTGATACCGATCTGTTTGCCGATATGCTCGAGAAGCTCCACGTCCCTGATACGGAAGGACTGCAGGTTCTCTTTTTTCCCCAGGCCCAGGATGCCGACAAGCTGTTCCTGCATCGTGAGGGGGATCAGGAGTTCAACCTGAAGGGTCCGGAAAAATTTCAGGGTCTCCTCCTTTATTTCGTTGTACTGGGGATCGATCTCGATCTGTTCGCG
>JAQTRT010000150.1 GCA_028711675.1 bacterium
CTCCAGATATTCCGTATCAGCGGAGCAGGGCCTGACCACCCCGTATCCAGTCAATTCCCCCAGGGACGTTATCTGAAAGCTGTTTATAGCCGCGTCCTCTGATGCCGGCCATACTCTTTTTCCCCGAATAACCCCTCGCTGTCCATTATTTATTAATAAATAAGTTGATTTTATAATTAAAAAGCATATATTAAAAGCATGAAAAATCATAACTCAACGAAACTTAATACACCCCTTAAAACTACGGAAGAAACTCCTGTTTCCGATATTTCCGGATCACAATTAAATTTTTACGGTCTGGGTATCGCTCCAAACCTTCTGGATTTACTCGATAAAATGAAATTTCTGGTCCCCACGCCTATACAGTATAAAGCCATCCCTATCGCTATCGGAGGGAAAGACATCATGGGCATTGCGCAGACAGGCACGGGAAAAACCCTGGCCTTTGCCATCCCCATGATCCAGCGGCTTTACCAGATCAAAGGACGCGGCCTGATCATCGTCCCGACGCGCGAACTGGCGCTTCAAGTGGATGAAACATATCAGAAATTCAAAGGCACATCAGGCAGCGCCACAGCTGTCCTGATAGGCGGCGCATCCATGTATAACCAGATCCGCATGATCCGGAACAATCCCCGCGTGATCATCGCGACACCTGGCAGGCTGATCGACCACCTGGAACAAAGAAACGTCAGGCTCGATGACGTCCGGATACTTGTCCTGGATGAAGCAGACCGCATGCTGGACATGGGATTCGCTCCCCAGATCGCCAGGGTCCTGTCCAGGGTACCGAGTGACAGGCAGACCATGCTCTTTTCCGCGACCATGCCGCGGGAGATCATGGAACTGGCCTCATCGTACATGAAACTTCCGGTAAGCGTGGAGATCGCCAAATCCGGTACAACAGCCGACCGCGTCAAACAAGAACTGTTTATCGTAAGAAACGAACATAAAAAACTGCTCCTTGAAAAGCTGCTCCAGCAGTATCACGGATCGGTCCTTCTCTTCAGCCGGACCAAGCATAACGCCAGTAAGATCACCAGGATGATCAAGAGCCTGGGCCATTCCGTGGCTGAGATCCACTCCAACCGTTCGTTCAGCCAGCGCCGCGAAGCCCTGAGCGGCTTTAAATCAGGCAGGTTCAGGATCCTCGTGGCCACCGATATCGCGGCCAGAGGTATTGACGTAACAGGTATTGAGCTGGTGATCAACTATGACCTTCCGGATGAAGCTAATAATTACGTACACAGGATCGGACGGACAGGCCGGGCCGGCCATGAAGGCCATGCCATCTCCTTTGCCATGCCCGACCAGGGAAATGATGTCAAGAACATCGAAAAGCTCATCCGTGCCGTGCTCCCTATATCCAAACATCCCGAAGTGTTATCCGGCGAATTCTACCGCTCTGCGCCTGCTGCTTCTTCCACTTCACGCAATAAAGGATTTCTCTTTAGAAGTAAACGACGCTCCTTCGGCGGCCGTTTCAGAAGAAGGTAAATTTTTATTTCACTCCCGTGCCTTTAAAGAAAGTATAGCAGAAAGTACCTTTCATGGTTTTATACAGGTCCCTGATGCCTTCGCGCCAGGTCTTCGGATCGATCATGCCTGAAGATAAGGCTTGATTTTTCACGCCTTCCACCATAGCAATAAAAGTATTCCTGGTAAATCCCTTCACCAGAAAAGGTTTCCCGGGATCCACGCAGATCATCCTGGGAGACACGCGGACATTCCTGAACCCGGCTTGTTCCAGCAGAGGATACACCCGGCGGCCTATCAAAGAGTCCCCGCCCAGTTTGGCCTGGATATCGATGAGGCATCTGATCGTCCGGCAGGCTTTTTCGCTCTCAGGATAAAAGAACGTCGAACCGTGGTCGCCCTCGATCACCGTGATGGTACCCTGCGGTTTCAGCACTTTCTTTAATTTCTGCAGCGCTTCCACGGGACGGCTGAGGTGTTCCAGCACGAAACAAATAAAAACATGGTCGAAACTCCTGTCCGGAAAAGGCAGATTAAAAATATCCGCAGCCTGGAACTCGACATTCCTGATGCGGTTCCTCCTGATAAGGTCCCTGGCCTTGCTCAGGGAGGAGGGGGAAAGATCAACGGATAGAATATGAGCCCTGGGATTGTTCCTGGCCAGGAAAATGGTCTGTGCCCCGACCCCGCAGCCTGCTTCCAGTATCATTTTTCCCGGTGCATAGACCGTATCATCATGCAGAAATCCTGCCAGGGTACCGGCCTGGTCATGAAGCCTGTCGTTCTCTTTTTCTGAATAGCCATGTACATATTTTTTAGGTTCTTTCATATCCGCTGCTCCGGGGATCATGAGATCTTTCCTGATCCAGTAAATTTATTTTATCATGCGGGGTTTCCGCTTCATGGCCGTGCTTCTTTACCAACACAAGGACAGAAAAGATAATGATGCAGAAAAAAAGGAATGGAAGGAACCGGACCCGGTTCCCGAAGATAATGTATGAGGCCAGGGCCGGATAAAACACCATGCTGCTGTACTGGACCGGGCTGATAAGGACAATGCTGCCTTTCCGGTAGGCCATATTGATGGCCACAAAGGAAAGCAAACCGCAGATCAGGTAAAAATACAAATAAGGCGAAAGCAGATACGAGAAAAAACGGGTCCCTTTCTCTACTTGTAAAAGCTTCATTAAGATAAGCATATAACCGGCCATGGTCCCGGATACCAGACTAAGGAGCAGAGTATAAAGCACAATTGTTTTTTCATTTTTAAGAAAGGGGCGCATCAGGCAGCTAACGCCGAAGAACAGGAGAGGCAGTCCCTGAAAGAACCACGGGGAAAAAGCTCCGGGTTGGCCTGTTCCCGGTAAAGAAAAGGCTCCGATCCCGGCGATGGATACGGCGATAAGACCAGACAGGAAATAATCAGAAGTATATAAAGCGCTCTTCAAAAGGGCCCGTGAAAGGAAAAGGGTAAAAATGATATTAAGCCCGGATACAGCGGCAACCAGGGACGGTGAAAGAACCTGCAATGCCGGAAAATTGAGCAGGGGCGAAAGGTTGACCAAAACAAGACCTGACAGCCAAAGCAGCTTATGGGTCTTATATTCACGGCTGCTGCGGACAGCAGCCCCAAACCAGTGAATGTGCTTTTTCTGCAGAACAAATCCAAGGGAGAGGAAAAAATACGAGAGAATGCTTTCAATAACAGCTGTCAGCCATGACATATGGAAGAAAAGATATCGATCCTAACCGTGAAGTCAACTAAAAAAGGGGGACGGTGCTTGACATTTTGACATTTAAATATAAATAATGGAAACCGGTTTTTAAAATCAAAAATGTCAAAATGTCAAGCACCGTCCCCCTTTAGTTTTTTATTGCTTATTGATTCCAATAATATATATTCTTTCCAGACCGGTACATATCATATCCTAATCCGGGACCAGAGGGAAAAACATGCCTAAAGAAGTAACAGGAGTGCTGAAAATAAACCGCGACAGGTCCGGCATCCTCCTCGATCCTGTCCGGTCATTCCGGCCCAGCGGCGGGTCTGATCCTTATATTTCCGCTCAGCTTATCCGGCAGTACCAGTTAACCCAGGGCGCCACGGTCACCGGTGTCCTGGTTCCTGAAGCACAGAGACCTGTACTGGAAAAGGTCAGTACCATCTGCGGTCTTATGCCGGAAGATTTTAAAAAACGGACGCCTTATCAGGCCTTGACCGCAGTGGACCCGTCCGACCGTTTTCATCTCGGTCATTCAGGTGAAAAGAGCATGAGGATCATAGACCTTATTGCACCCATCGGAAAAGGCACCAGAGGCCTGATCGTTTCCCCTCCCCGCGCGGGAAAGACCACCATTCTGATGCAGATAGCCAATGCCATCCGGAAAGAGGACCCGGACAGCCGTATCGTCATCTTCCTGATCGATGAAAGGCCGGAAGAAGTGACCCATTTCAAGCGTTCGGTGAATGCAGAAGTGATCAGCAGCAACAGCGATCAGAGCAGCCAGGAACATATCGAACTGGCAGAAATGACCCTCTCCCATATCCAGGTAGAGCTCGAATGCGGCCGGGAAGTGGTAGTGCTGGTCGACAGCCTTACCCGCATGGGCAGGGCCTTTAATCAAAGGCAAGGCCGGTCCACGGGCCGTATCATGTCAGGAGGTATGGAAGCCGGAGCCATGGCCATCCCGCGGAAATTCTTCGGCCTGGCCAGGAACATCGAGAATGCCGGCTCTGTCACGATCATCGCAACAGCTCTGGTCCAGACCGGCTCCCGGATGGATGAACTGATCTTTCAGGAATTCAAAGGGACCGGGAACAGTGAGATCGTGCTGGACCGTACCATTGCCGAGCAGAATATCTTTCCTGCCATCAACGTAACGGAGAGCGGGACCAGGCGTGAAGAATACCTTTATACCAAAGAAGAGTATTCCAGGATAACCAAACTGAGGAAAGCCCTGTCCGTGGTAAGCCCCAGGGAAAAAATGGAGATGCTTCTCGAACTGATGGATAAATACCCCACCAATGAAGAACTCCTGAAGAGCATCCCCGGATGAATTCCTCTTCAGGCTGATCGGAAATCCACTCTTTTTTAACAACCTGCCGGATAAAAAAATGTATGGAAAAAGGAATTAAAAACAGTATAATCATATCCGTGCAAAAGAAGTCTATTTTAAAAACAGTCAGGTCCCTTAAAGAAGAAGGAGGAGACAATGGCGAACGAAGCGACACTGGTCATCATTAAACCCGATGGTCTGAAAAAATCCCTGACAGGAAATATCCTGTCACGGCTGGCTGAAACCCGGCTGAAGATCATCGCGTCCCGCGTATTACAGGTGGACGAAAAACTGGCCGTCCGGCATTATGAGCATCTGAAGAACGAACCCTTTTTCCCTGATCTCATCAAATATATCATGGGCGACATGCACGGCGAGAACAGGGTCATGGCCCTGATCTACTTCGGCCCGGATGCCATTTCCAAAGTACGCCAGATCGCCGGCGTCACGAACCCGGAAAAAGCCGATCCTGTGAGCGTCCGCGGAGCTTACGGCCGGATCCTGACAACAGGCCTTTTTGAGAATGTCATGCACGCTTCTTCCAGCCCGGATGAAGCGGAACGGGAGATCAAGCTCTGGTTCGAGCCTGAAGAGATCGCCTATGAGCTGTACCCCTACCAGGAAACCATCCTCAACGCTTATAAAAAGAAAGTATGGAAATGAACGAACAGGAAAGAGGTTTTCCCCGGATGCTTTCATTCAACATCCTCTCTTATTTTCTCCGGCTGCGGAAGATATCCGCAAAGAGCAGAAGCAGCAGAAAGAAAGCCAGCAAAAACCCGGCAAGGGAGAAGAGAGGGTAACCTGCCAGTTGTGGCTTCACATCCGTGTGCAGGATAAAAAAAGAACCCACAATCAACGATGCGGAAATGATACTGTAGACAAGACGGTTCACGATCCTGTGTAAATTATCGATGAAAGTATGTATCTCCATCAGTTCAAATCTGATCTTCAGCTGTCCCCGTTCCATTTTATCGATGATATCGTCCACCCGTGACGGGAGCAGTTCCAGGAGCCCCTGAAAGGAAAAGATGAACCTCTTCATTTTCCTGAAGACCTCGAATACGGAGAACTCCTCGGCCAGCAGGGACCTGACAAAAGGCTTGATTTTTTCCACAAGGGGAAAATCCGGATCGATCTGCTGGACGATGCTTTCCAGGTGGATGAGGGCCCTGATGAGAAGGAACAGATTGGTCGGGATCTTGATCCTGTACCTTGTCATGATATCGAATATCTCCATCAGAACATCCCGGACCGGTATCTCGGACAAAGTGGCACTATAGTACTGGTCGATCAAATCGCCCAGATCGTTCTGAAAATCCATTTCATCCTGCTGGCTCTGGAAAATGACCAGCTTCTTGACGAAGAACGTGAACGTGGTTGTGTCGCGGTTTAAAAAAGCCTGAAGCAGTTTAATGAGCACATTCTTGCTCAGTTCATCGAGCCGTCCCAGCAGTCCGAAATCGATAAAAGCGATCTTGTTCTCGGTCAGGATAAGGATGTTGCCTGGATGCGGGTCGCCGTGGAACAGACGGTACGAGAAGATCTGCCGGAAAAGGGAATTGGCCAGGTTGTGGGCAATGTGCTTCTTATTCCATTTCTTCTTTTCCAGAGCAGCTATGTCCGTAATTTTATATCCTTTGAGCTGCTCCAGGATCAGGACCTTACGGGAACAGAACTCCGTGTAGACCTTGGGCACATAAATATCCTTATCCTTCACCAGATTCCTGGCAAAACGCCTGATGTTCTTCATTTCATACAGGAAATTGGTCTCTTTCAGTATGCTCTTTCTCAGCTCATGGATAATGGCCCGGGGATCGATGACAAGGTTCTCTTTCAGGTATTTTTCCGACATCCTGGCCAGATACTGAAGAATCTCGAAGTCCGTCTGAATGGTCTCTATCACGCCGGGTTTCAGTATCTTGATCACCACATGTTCACCGGACACAAGACAGGCCTGATGGATCTGGGAAATGGATGCAGACCCCACCGGCACAGGATCGATGGATTGAAAGACCTCCGGAACAGGATGAGGCCATTCTTTTTCAAGGATCTGCCGCATAAGGGAAAAGTCAAGGGACGGTGTATTATCCTGAAGTTTTTCGAACTCCTTGCAGTAGGAAACGGGAATAAGGTCCGAACGCGTACTCAGGATCTGGCCCAGCTTGATAAAGGTGGGTCCAAGATCCTCGAATATCTTCCTGATCCTTATCTCAGGCGAGAGGTCAAAGATGTTCCGGTTGGTTTTCTTGTACAGCTTGGCGAACGGGACATACCGCTCCAGGTGGGATTTGTCGATGATAAAACCGAAACCATATTTAATAAGTATCTGGAGGATGTTGGTCAGCCGTTTGATATTACGGAATATATGGCTTGATTTATGTAGTTCCATCTGAAACAGTCTTATTTTTTCTTTAATTTTTCGATCTCAGCCCGGAGTTCATTCACGTCCTTCTGCGTGGGGATATCCAGCTTCTTCATCAGGCCGGCCAGCATTTTCTCAAGCTTCCTGTCCAGTTCTTTTTCAGCCTTCTCCCCTTTATCCACAAGCTGGTTGACCAGGGACCTGGCATCGGACTTGCTGATATTGCCTTTTTCCATGATCTGTTCAACGGCTTTCTCGATTTTTTCCTTTGTCAGGACAAGAGCGCCCAGACCCAGCTGCAACAGAGTCGTTCCGGTTTTTTTCATGATATAACTCCTTTGATCTTGTCGATCTTGCGTCAAATTCACATGATTAAAGTTTATCAATTTAAAATAGGTTGTCAACCTGATATTAAGCGCGGCCAGCCAATTAATTCCGGCAGATGAGCCCGCTCTGGACTCTTTATATATTTCTTAAAAAGCTTTTAACTTTTTTTGTAAAAGGACATCCAATAAAGTAAGAACAGGCTGAATACCGGTTCTTTTCCGGACGGGCGGTCAGGCCTTGATCCTGAAATATTATAAAAGCCGGTAAAAGGAGAGAAAATGACGCTTTTTACGGATAAAGATAAATTATTCCTATCAACCGTGCTCATTATCCTTTTTCTGATCTCCTGCGGAGATATCAGCGATTCCCAATTGTCTGAATTGACTGAACCGGGAACAGCGCTTCTGGAAGAGCGGCTTGACCTGGATAAAGAGCAGGCGGTAAAAGCAAAACAGATTTACAGCCAGGAAATTAAACTTTTCG
>JAQTRT010000151.1 GCA_028711675.1 bacterium
ATTTATACCAGATCTCGGAGAACCCGTAATCATCAGGAAGCCTGCGGCCGGTCTCGTCATAGCATACGGTTTTTAACCGGCGCCCTTTTTCATCCAGGGTCCATACATATTCCGCCGCGCCCCAGATGTCCAGTACCAGACTGCTGTATTTGTCATAATTGAACAGAGTGGTGCGGTTGCCTTTATCGTCCAGCTTGATGCGGACCTGGAAAACACCGTTCTTGTCAGCTATAGGCTGGCCTTTAATATCCTTAAAGGTGCGCGTTTCCGTGTTTTCCTGATAGTCGATCCGGACCTGGGCTGCGCCAAAGACCTCGTCGTTCTTCAGCTTTCCTCCTTCGGAATATTTGATTGAAATGAGCCTTTCCTGCTGGTCGTATTCAAAGGTATAATAAAGATAAACCCTGTTGATGATGCTGTCCTGTATGGCTTCCCTGCCTGTGATGGAAAAGCGGCCGTCCAGTTCGGCTTTCCGGAAATATTTTATGGTTGCTGTTTCACCATACAGCCCGGACAGGTACAATACAGACAGGAGTAATGTCACATAAAGCTTTTTCATGGATAAGCCTCCTCAAAGGATCCGAATATCTTCTGTTAGACCGGTGATCCGCGGATAAGTTCCGCGACATTGTGTTTTTTTGGAAAAGATAATGCAGGATCATGAAGGGAATATGATATATTAAAAAAGGATTTCAATAAAGTTTTTACCGGATGCAGGCGGGGGAATAATATTTGACTTTGAATTTATATCCGGTAATTTCATGATACCTGTTGACCTGTACCGGCGATCCGGCCGGGACCTGACGGAAGAGCGGGAAATTAATGGATTTATTCTTTAAAAACTTCTTCTTGCTTCAATTGGATTATTTTTTATGCGCTTATACACTCGCTCTTTTTTTCCTTTCCCTGATGACCCATAGGATGAAGGACCGGGAAAAATACGGTCTTTCCTTGAGATGGTTTGGATATTTCACAGCAATACTATATATCAATGAGATCTCTGAGCTGATTTACCTTGGCCTGGACCAGAGCCCTCTGTTCAATATTCACAGAGCCTGGTTCGTCCTTCTTTCTTCCCTGTGCCTGATCGAATTCTGCAGGCGGAATACTTTTTTAAAAAGCAAAAAAAATTCCGGACTCTGGATCTACATCCTGTTCTCTCTGGTGCTCATCCCGGGATGGTTCATTCGCAGGAATATTAACGATTTTTTGATCTTTTTCCGGTATTTCCTGGCCTTTCCGGCCTGTGTCTGGGTTACTCTTCTCTTTCTGAAAACACCCCTCACCAACGGGCAAAGGCCGGTTTTTTTACGGCTGTCAGGCATTATAATATTTTTATTCTCCCTGACATGGATGCTGGACATACCCAAGGGTGATTTTTTCCCGGCCAATCTCTTTCATGCGTCGTCCTTTAGGCATTTCCTTGGTTTCCCGCTTGAATTCATTCAGATGCTCCTTTTCCTTTCCATGGCCATCCTGGTCTATATCCATTACTGGGATTCCCAGCGGAGCCATGTGGAATACATCTATAAAAAACTGAAACCGTATTCCATCCCCCAGTTCATCCTGACCTTTGTTTTCATTGGTACGGTCAGTTTCTTCGCGACCAATTTTGTGGGTCTGTCCAACGAGCGGAAAGAAAGAGAAAATATCCTGTACCAGGTAAAAATGGTGGCTGCGGCCGTTGATCCGGCGGATTACCGGTCCCTGTCCCAGACCCTGGCGGACCTGAATAATCCGTGTTACCAATCCATCAGGGCACAGTTGATGCAGATGCAGAGAGCGGATCCCCGGATCAGATGGCTGTATCTCATGAGTTTGGATAAAAAAGGGATTCTCTTTACTGTAGATTCCATTGTTTTAGATGATCCCGGCCATGTGGAACCGGGCGCGGATTATTACCATTATCCGCCTGCAGAGCTCCTTGATGTTTTTAAAACAGGCCGGCCTGTTGTATCAGAACCTTATACCGATGAGTACGGAAGTTTTATTTCGGCTTTCACCCCTATCCGGGATGACCGGACACAGGAGATCATCGCTGTTGCGGGACTCGATATCAACGCGGATATCTGGGAAAGGAATATCCGGCTTTACAGGCTGTCTCCGGTACTGATCGGCAAGCTTTTTGCCCTTCTGGTCCTCTTCTTTTTCCTTTACAGGCAGCGGCAGTGGGAGGATACCCAGCAGCTGAAGTTCAATGAGCGGCATCTGGCAAAAGCCCAGGAGCTGGCCAATTTCGGGAGCTGGATATTCGATATCCAGACAGACAGGTTCAGATGGTCGCCTGAAATGTTCATGATCCTGGATTTTTACCCCTATGAAAGCCCGCCTGATATCAATAAACTATTAAACAGGCTCCATCCGGAAGACAGGAACAAGGTGGAATCCCTTTTTAAAAGGATCGTTGACATCAGGAGCGAGAATTTTGAGATCGAAGCAAGACTGGTGAAGCTGGACAATACACTGGTCCATACCCTCAGCAAGGTTGAGATCAAGCGGGACGATCAGAAAAAGATCACACAGATCATCGGAGTCACCCAGGATATTACAGCCATAAGAAAAGCCGAGGAAGCCGTGAAAGAGAGCGAGGCACGGTACAGGAGCATATTCAATTCCACATCGGACGGCCTCATTATTTTCGATCTTGACGGTAATATTACAGAAGCCAATCCCCAGGCCTGTAAAATGCACGGCTACAGTTATGAGGAGATGATCCGGCTGACAGGGTATGATATTATCCCTCCGGATCATCATCAGGCTTTCCGGCATTTCCCGGACATGACGGTTAAACTCAGCGGATATACCCTGGAAGCAGTGTCCCTCAGGAAGGATAAGTCCATTTTTCAGATGGAGGTGAGGGGCGCCCCCTTCGAATACCGGGGCAAACCGCATATTCTTTCTGTGATGCGCGATATAACCGAAGAGAAAATGGCGGAAGAACAAATACTCCAGGCACAGAAGAGGCTCCAGGATATCATCAATTTTCTTCCGGACGCCACGTTCGTCATCGATTTGGACGGGAAAGTGATCGCCTGGAACATGGCTATTGAACAGATGACGAACATTAAAAGGGAAGATATCCTCGGAAAAGGCGATTACGAATATGCCATACCTTTCTATGGGGAAAAGCGGCCTATTCTCATCGATATTGCCAAAGAAGGAAGGAGAGACCTGGAGGAACGGTACAGCGCAGCAGGAACGGATTCCGGACATATTTTCGGGGAAGCGTTCACTCCCAAGATCTATAACAGCAAGGGGGCTTTTCTCTGGGGCACGGCATCCCGGCTTTTTGACGAGAAAGGCAACTGCATCGGAGCCATTGAATCGATCCGTGACATCACGGAACGGAAACGGCTCGAGCAGCAGCTCATCCAGTCTGAAAAACTCTCGGCCGTGGGACAGCTGGCCGCGGGCATTGCCCATGAGTTCAATAATATCCTTGCTGTCATCAGCGGCATGACCCAGCTTATGCAGATGGATAATGTGCTTCAGCAGAACAAGGAGATCATGGATAATCTGAGGATCATCGAAGAGGAGACCAAGCGGGGAGCCAACATCGTCTCGAATATCGTGGCCTTTTCCCGTCCGGCGCCGCTGAAAAAGGAGTTCTGTAATATATCCGAGATCATTGATGAGGTCATCCATATCCAGAAAAAGCAGTTCGAGCTTGAGAACATCGTCATCAGGACCGAATACAAACATGCTTTCCAGGTCAACATCGACAGGAGCCAGATGCTCCAGGTGTTCCTGAACCTGTTCCTCAACGCGCGCCACGCCATCCGGCATCACGGCAAAGGAGAGATCACGGTCACGACCGCGGATTTGGGGAAGAACGTGGAGATTGTCGTCAGGGACACCGGCATCGGAATGGATGATGAGACGCGGGCAAAATTATTCACTCCCTTTTTTACCACCAAAGGCGCCATGGCCCAGGACAGTCTGGGCATCAAAGGTACGGGACTCGGCCTGGCCATCACATATTCCATCATCAATAACCATAACGGGAACATAACCGTGGAAAGCCGGAAGACTGCCGGGACATCCTTTGTCATCCAGCTGCCCGGGGTCATGCTGAACTCGGAGCAGATCAAGGAAGTCGAAGAGTTAAACAAGGAAGTGGTGCGGGATGAGTCCATCAAGGAGATGAAGATACTGATCATTGATGATGACAAGCAGATCCTTTCTTTTATGGATAAACTGCTGAGGAAAGCGGGTCTCCTTTCCTGTTCCCTTGCTGATTCCGGCAAAGAAGCACTTTCCCTTTTTCAATCGCAGAAATTCGATATCATTTTTTTGGATATGCTTCTGCCTGACATGAACGGCGAACAGATCATCAAAGCCCTGAAAAAGATAGATCCCCTGGTCCCTGTGGTTATCATTTCCGGCAAACAGGATATGAGCGAGTATGACGCGCGGAGTCTCGGGGCAATCAGCCTTATCCGGAAGCCCTTCTCCTTCAAGGACCTGCTCAATGCCCTGTATAATATCTCCGTCAGCAAAAATACATAATACTGCAGAATAAAAGGATTTAAACAGGATTGACGGGATGAAAGAAAATCAGGCATAGGCATCAGGACACGAAGAGAAGGTTATAAAAGCAAAGACATTATTGACAGCAGTTCTCTTTTCCTGCCTTTAAGGCCTTCTTGCCTTTATAGCTTTTAAAACCTTTTTAACCTTCTTTAATCCTGTCAATTATTTATTTTCTTTTTTGCCAGGATAAAGATCACGTCTCCGGTATTGAAGGTCTTGACGGCTTTGTCAATGACTCTTTTAAAGGGCTTGAGAGGATGTTCCTTATCCGCGGCCAGCCCTCCCCACGAGAAAGACCTTATCAGTCCGAACCCGGCTTTCCGGACCATTTGTTTTAATGTCCTTCCTGAGAAAATAGTAAGGTGGTCCCTGTGGAAGGAACGCCATTCTTTTTGAAAGAGGTAATGCTGGAAACTGTCAATACGGGGTGTGGTCAGGAGCATGTACCCGCCTGGTTTCAGAAGCGAATATATTTTTTTCAGTCCCTGGAAAGGATCAGGAAGGTGTTCGATGACATGGGACCAGTGGATCACGTTAAAGGACCTGTCCGGCAGTTCCGCTTCTTCCAGGGGCTGGTTGAGGATATCCAGGCTGAATATCCTCCTGGCATAGCGGACCGAATATGTGTCCAGTTCCAGGCCTTTCACTTTCCAGCCCTGCTGCCTGACATGATTGAGCAGAAGACCGGTCGCGCATCCGATGTCCAGGAAGGTCCTGGTCTTCTCCGGGAACTCCCGGGCCAGTTTATCGGAAAAACGGATATCCCGGAGCGTCAGGCGCATCAGGTTAAAAAAGTTCCTCTGATTCCTGAATTCATACTGAAAATATTTTTTAGAATAACGTTTATGCAGGGGCCGGATACCGGGCTGGGGGTTTTGGTAGATCAAACCGCAAGACAAGCACTGTACATATCTGTACTCATCGAACCAGAGATAATCCCTTGAATCGTCCTTTCCGCATAAAGGACAGCGGATGAAGGTAAGCCGCTCATTCCTCTTGTTCTTCATGAATTTTCGATTTCTTTTTTCAGCTTGGTATAAGCTTCCTGGATCAAGGGATTGTTCTTTACCTCCGGTTTTGATTCCAGATATTTCAGAAAACCGGATACAATGATGTTCTTCAGTTCTTTGTTATCCATAATATCCATTTCCTTCTCCTGTTCTCCTGTAGGTTCTATAAAGATATTATCGGATTTATTATTTTTTTCTGAATTTCAGGATAAGGGGGCAGCCGGTGAAGTTGAAGGTTTCCCGTATCTTATTGATCAGAAAACTCTTGTAATTATCCCTGATCTTTTCCGGTTTATTGGTAAAGAAGATAAAACGCGGAGGGGCGATCGTAGCCTGCGTGCCGTAGTAGATCTTCACATGGCCGCCGGCCTGGGGCGGGCTGCAGCGGTTCAGGATATTCTGAACAAATTCGTTGAAAGCAGCCGTACTGATACGTCTTTTATAATTCTCGAGAATCTCCTTAATGAGGGGAAAGATCTTATTAATATTATGGCCGGTCTTGGCTGATGTAAAAAGAAGGGGATAAAAGGAGAGATGGGGGAACTGACCGAGGATCTTCCGCTTCAAAGGAGTGGCCATGTTCTCCTGTTTTTCGACAAGGTCCCATTTGTTGACGGCGAGCAGGCAGGGCTTTTCCTCATTCACGATGAAATGCAGGATTTTTTTATCCGATTCGGTCATGAGGGTGTCGGCTGAAATGAGCATGATGGTGATCTGGCTCCTTTTTATGCTTTTCATGGCCCGGTTCACGGAATAGTATTCGATGTTGGAGTCGATCTTGGTTTTTTTCCTGATGCCGGCCGTGTCAATGAAGATGAACTTTTGTTTATGGAAAGCTATTTCCACGTCAATGCTGTCCCGTGTGGTACCGGGAATCTCGGTTACGATGACGCGTTCCTCGTTGGCCAGCCTGTTGATGAGGGATGATTTTCCCACATTGGGTTTGCCGATCACGGCGATCTTGAACGTGTCTTCTTCGGGAAGTTCCGTGATTTTCCGGGTGACCATCTCGCCGATCCTGTCATACAGCATGTCGAAATTATTCCTGTGTTCTGCTGATACGGGAACAACAGCCTGGAAACCCAGGTTAAAGAATTCGGACAGCAATTCCTGCCGGTCCGCCTCCAGAGCGTTATCCACTTTGTTCACGACGAGAATCGTCTTCTTCCCTGCCTTCCGGATCATCTGGCTGATCTCCAGGTCCATGGGCAGAAGCCCGGCCTTGTCCACCACGAACAGGATGAGGTCGGCCTCCTGCATCAGTTTTAGAATATACTGTCTGATGCTCCTGGCGATACGGTCCGTTTCATTGATCAGGCCGCCCGTATCGATGAGTTTATAATAGTACTGGTCGATGAGGACCGGGTGATCGATATAATCCCGCGTCAGGCCGGGCATGTCATTTACAATAGCGTGCCTTTTCCTGATCATTTGATTGAAGAGCGTGGATTTTCCCACGTTCTGTCGTCCCATGATAAGTATTTCGGGTAATTTGGACATATTATTTTTTAATAATGATCTGTTTTGTTCCCGGACCATGAACTCATGCGGAAGAAGAGACGGAGTCAAGGGCATGGTTCAGGTTCACGGCCAGTGTCACGATGTTCTTCTTGTTCTTGCTGTCATATCTGTATTGATAAACATCCATCAGGGACCGCACAAAGTGAAGACCCATACCGCTGTAATTTTTCAGTACGATCTTTTCATCGTATTCACCGGGCGGGGAATACCGGACCCCTCCGTCACAGATAACAGCTTTTACCGTTTCCGGGCCGATGGAGTATTTAATGGTCACCATGAACGGTTTGCGCGTGAGGCGGACACCGTGTTTGATGATATTGGCGATGATCTCATCAACGGCCAGGACGAAATTATAGGTCTGCGTATCCTGATTGATATCACCCGCCCCGGCCTCGAGCATGATAGCCTCGCTGATCTTCTGCACCGTAGGCATGAAAGTACTCTTGGGAATAATATCAATTCTAAGTTTTTTCTTTTCCATAGGAAGGGATTTCTTCTATTTCAGGGTCTTGGCTGCATCTTCTTCGGTCTCAGCCATCAGGAATATGTTGTCCAGCTTGG
>JAQTRT010000152.1 GCA_028711675.1 bacterium
CCCGGGGAAAGGAGGATCATCATCTCTTCGGCCTTGTCCGATTTCACCTTCATCCATGCTTCCTCCTGGACGGGGAGCATGATCTTACTGATCTTATTGATAACGACATCAGCGCCGGATATGACAAGGTCCCTGATCGAAACATCCCCGATGTTCTTCCCGAACAGCCTGCCTTCCTGCTTTTCTTCCTTTTTAACACTGCGGGAGAGGAATTCCACGATAGTATCGTTCAAATCCATTTTTTCCGGAAGGATGAAAGTGAACCTCTTCCCTTCATCCAGAACAAGGCACGATGTATTGCTCCATCCCTCAGGCGAATAAGGAAGTTCCGGCGGGATTTTACCGTTGAAATTATATTCCTGTCTGCTGGACAGATGCGTAGTGGAAAGGCCGAGGCTGTTGAAAAGCTGGTCGGAGGAACGGTCTCCTTTTAATTCGATATTATTTTTCTCACCGGTCTTTAAAGCCTCCAGGCTCAATACTTCCTTGTCATCACTTGTCTTGATGACAGAAGCCAGTACCAGTTTGCCTGCTTCGGAATTTATCGCTTCCGCCAGTTTATCAAGCTTGCCTCCGGACTTGAATTCGCTCACTTCTGCTTTCTCACTGCCTACGGATATCGTAAAGACCGCGCCGGGCCAATCTTTATCGCAAGGAAGTTCGTCCGAAAGGATCTTGTGGGCCTGGGCAAGGTTCAGGATCTCGATCTTATGATCGCCTTTGGCCGCATTATCCTGGACACTGGCCGTGAAATATTCATCGCTGGGCGAAACAACCTTTTTATTATTAAAGACGCGGTTGAATCCGTACAGTTCCTTTACCTGATTATTAAGTTTGGTAAGTTCCTTGTTAAAGTCCTTCCATATCTCTTTCTGGTATTGAAGATCTTTTTTCTCGTTCTGAAGCCTGTAGATCGGCCGCTTCTCGACCTCAACAAGTTTGCTTATGATATCTTCAGTATTAATATCGGAATTCATCCCGGAATAGGTAACGGGCATGAAAAAACTCCTTCTTCCAATGCACCTTTAAGATTTTAAAGGACATAATAAGGCGTTTTCCGGAGGCCGGCTGGAGTCCTGCTCCAGTTGTCCTTCGTGAAAACAGGAAAAAAACGCAAGGATCGTTTTTTTTATCCTTATTATAATTTCGGTAAAAAGGAATAATCGATTAGCTAATTTCAACAGTATGTTTTTCTGGAGTTAACGTTTACTGTCGATGAATACACCTATCATCTGATGGAGCCGGTGAATATAATCTAAAACCTCTTTTGTGGGTATTTCTTTGATCACCTTATCGGTCTCAGAGTCAATGATCCTGACTACGACCCGCTTACTCTCCTCGTCATAGGACATTTTCAGCTTTTTATTGAAAATCTCGATGGTTTTGTTCATTTTTTCAATAGCATCGGAAATGTCCTGTTCGGTCATTCTGTCTGCAACAACCTCTGACTGGGCCTTTTTTCTCGCTTCTTCTGCTTTAATCTTTTCCACTTCCTGGTTATTGTCTTTTACAGGTCTCAGATTCATCTGTTCACTACTAATTTTTTTGGCGGCCTCATCATTGATCACATTTACTATGGCCATACCTTATCACCTCTCTTGTTCTCCCTACTCCTATTATCGGTAGTGGTTGGGGTTATAATAAGTAATTTTTTAAATCTCCCGATAGATCTATAGCTGAGACTGCTCCGGAACGGTCTTACGGCCGTCCAAACTCATCCTGCTTACCCTTTCCTTCCGCTTTCCACTACCTTCTCGTTTCGGAACGAAAGCTGGCAGGATGAGAGGCTACAATCTCAACCTTACTATTATAACCCCAAAACCTGATCCCTAATTAGCCCAGTAAAGGCAAAATAGAAGCGGTCTTCATGTTTGCCTGGGCCAACATTGCCGTCGTGCTCTGTAACAGTATTTGGTTCTTCGTGTAATCCACCATCTCTTCTGCCATATCAACGTCGCGGATTCTGGATTCAGAAGCCTGTAAATTCTCATATCCTGTCAGAACTCCCTTGACTCCCATCTCAAAGCGGGACTGATACGCGCCGAGATCAGCTCTTTGTTTGCTGATCTTCGTTAAGGCGGTATCGATCTTCGCTAAGGAGGACTGGGCGCTTTCAGGAGTGGATATAGAGATCCCCTGCACGTTCAAACCGGCTACGGACATGGTACCGATGAACGCCCGGACCCTCTGGCCGGCATTGGCTCCGATATGGAACCACATGGAACCTGTTGCAGTTCCGCCTGCCTGAGGATTGGCGAACCGGCCGGTCAGCATGTTCATACCGTTGAACTGGGCAGAAGTGGCAACCCGGTCAAGCTCGCTCATTAAAGAGGAAACTTCGACCTGGATCTGCATCCTGTCCTCTTTGGTGTAGATGCCGTTCGCGGACTGGATGGCCAGTTCTCTCATTCTCTGGAGAACGTCCTGGCCTTCCTGGAGATACCCTTCTGTCGTCTGGACAAAAGAGATCCCGTCCTCGAGGTTCCTGGCTGCCTGCCGTAAACCGCGGATTTGTGACCGCATTTTTTCGGAAACAGCCAGGCCGGAAGCATCGTCACCGGCTCTGTTGATACGCATACCAGATGACAGTTTTTCGATGTTCTTGTCAATACTGATACCGTTCATCTTAAGCATTCGACTGGCAAAGATCGCACTGATATTGTGATTTATTATCATAGGTTATCCCTCCCTAGATAAAATTATCAGCATCCTTGCTGACAACACATTTTTCCCTGATTATAGGCGAGGTTCGGGAGCGACCTCTAACCAGGAAAAAACGCTATAATCCCTCGTTTTTCCGTTTTTTAGCTTCCGAGCAGCTGCATAACCGTGGCTGTCTTCACATTAGCCTGAGCTAACATGGCTGTTGAAGATCTCATGAGGATCTGGTTTTTCACAAATCCCACCATCTCTTCGGCCATGTCGACATCACGGATCCTGGATTCGGATGCCTGCATATTCTCATATGCATTCATCAGACCCTTGGTCGTGAATTCAAGCCTGATCTGATAAGCGCCCAGGTCAGCTCTCTGCTTGCTGATCTTTGTCAGAGCCGCATCAATGACACCCATAGCTGAATTGGCCTTTTCAGGCGTGGACAATGACAGGAAAGTATTGTCCGGGTTCCTTACTTTTAATCCCAATGCTGTCATGGTGCCTATGAACGCTCTTTCCCTCTGGTCCTTGTTAGGGCCAATGTGGAACCACATGGAAGCAGTCGGTGAACCGCCGCCAGCGGGATTGGCAAATTTTCCAGTAAGCATATTCATGGTGTTGAATTGAGCTGTGGAAGCAACGCGGTCCAGTTCGTCTACTAAGGAAGAAACTTCGACCTGGATCTGCATTCTGTCTTCGGCTGTGTAGATGCCGTTGGAAGCCTGGATGGACAGCTCCCTTATCCTCTGCAGAAGGTCCTGACTTTCCTGAAGATAACCTTCTGTGGTCTGGATGAAAGAGATACCATCCTCTGAATTACGGGCTGCTTGACGCAAGCCCCTGATCTGAGTTCTTAACTTCTCAGAAACAGCTAAACCGGAAGCATCATCACCGGCGCGGTTGATCCGCATCCCGGATGACAACTTTTCCATGTTCTTGCTAAGATCTACGTCGACAAATTTTACTTGTCGGTGGGCAAATATAGCACTTAGATTGTGGTTGATAATCATATGCGTATCCTCCATGTAAATTTTAAATTAAGCATCCTTGCTTAATTTTCCCGATAAAACTAAACTCACCTCCTTTTTTGTTAAGAAATAGTTTAGCTGTTCCTGCTGATTGGGTTTGCCCTGTCTCCAATAAACAGGTAAATAACCAGACGTTTCATCGGAATCAGACCAAATTTTCAGGGTCTAAACCATTTCCAAGATTAGGCTATTCGCCTTATCTAAGGTATCGGCAAATTCCCTGAAAACTTTAGCCTCTATTATATATATAATTGGTATTTTTCACTTGTCAACTACTTTCTCTTTCTGGTGCCGGTACCGTACACCGTACAAATGGATAAAAATCAATAAAATTGATAAAAATATCAACATTTTTTTGTATATAAATAGTAAATCAGGTACAGGAGAGAATCCTTGGGAAGACAGCTCCGTATTCAATATGAAAACGCATTCTACCATGTTATTTCTCATGGTAATGGCCGCCAATGGATATATAAAACCGAAGCAGATCTGGTATTATTAAAAAAAACGCTGATCGAGGTAATTGACAAATACCATGTAAAAGTCCATGCTGTGGTGATCATGCGAAATCATTATCATATGCTTATTGAAACACCTCTGGCTAACCTGAGCCTTGCCATAAAAAAAATGAACTGTCGTTTTGCCAGTCTCTTTAATAAAAGTCATGGCCGGCAGGGAAGCGTATTTAAGGACAGATATAAGGCAATACTTATTCAAAAAGAGAGCTACTATCTGAATGTTCTAAGATACATTTGCCAAAATCCTGTCCGCTTAAACCTGACAAAAAAATGTGAAGATTATCAAGGCAGCTATTTAAACTGGATCAATGACCAGGAATTCATAAAATATATATATTTTGATGATCTTATTGAATATTTTAAATCACAAAGTCCCTGGAGCGAACGCTTTTTTCACTGGATCAATGATAAGTTTGAAACAAATCCTGTTAAAAATTCTGATCATCCATCATTACTGGGCGACACGAATTGGCTGAACGAGATCGGGAAAAGAATTAAAATACCTATCACACAGGAAGTAGTTCAGAAAAAGAAATACATCGGGCTCAGATTCAATAATAAACTATTGCATAACGCTCTGGATGAATATCCGAAAAAAGAAAGATATAATATTCTATCTTATTTATACAATAAATACAGCGGTCAAACCCAGGAACATATAAGTAAAAAATTGAAAATAAAAAACGGAAACGCATTACGATTAAAAATATACAGATTTAAAAAACAATTATGTAACAATCCTATCAGACGATTTGAATTAACCAAGCTTGAAAGAATATTTTTTGGCTATTCCCCGAACGATGTACGGTACCGGCACCTCAGGTGTTGAGTTGTTTATCCCAGTCGATGCGGCCGGTCAGTTGCATCACGATGAACAAGGTCAGGATGCAGCAGATGGTGATCGAGAGACCGGTGTACCCCTCAAGAAAAAAGGCGTACGAAAACAGAACCAGATAAACGAACTGCGAAAGCCCTGTTTCCAGAAGAGCGAACCGTATACCCAGTACAAGCCGGATATATGAGATGACCAAACCTACCGAGACGGCAGAACAGATGGCCATGGCCAGATGGATATTCACGTGGTCCACAAGGTACGACAGGAGGAGGTGGAAGCTGAAAAAGCCTGTTGCCAGAAAGAAATAGTTCATACTATGGACACGGATACCCCTGATCGTTGTAATGATGAACATCAGGAAAAGAAAAAGGAACAATGAGATGGGAGCAAAAAAGGAGACCCTGCTGGCAAAAGGCCCGGGGTTCAATTTCTTCGGCATGTCCATCCCTATCTGAATGCCAGAGATAAGGTTGGAATATTGCCAGGTGAGCTTCCATCCACTCCCCTCTCGCTCTTTCCGGGTAGGCGAGATACTGTATTCCGGGAAATCAATCTCATGAAAATCCGTGAACATGGCCAGCTTAAAATTCTTGATCTGGGACACATTATTCCCGAAGACATACCACCAGTTATCCATGCCCTGGGATTCATAAGCCACATCGACATACTTGCTCTGGCCCGGGCTAAGCATGAGACCACTCCATATTTTTCCGTTGACAGGTTGAAGGTCCTTTACTTTTTCGCCATCAACCACAAAATTAAAATTATCGTATACTCCTTCGGGGGTCGGAAAAGTATAGTCGAAATAAACCACCCTTGTCTCATCGGTAGTATTCTTCACAAGATACCTGCTGGTAAAAAAGACCGTATACGTGGAATACCAAAGCAGGCCTTTCTTCCTGTAATCCAGTTTAAACTTCACTTTGATGTCACTGGACTCAAGATTAAGGGGATGGTCGGTTGTGACCAGTTTTGTCTCTTCGACTGTTTTACCGTTCTCTGAAGTCTTTATCTTCTCCAGTTTTTGTGTCTGGTAATAAATATACGGTGCCTGCTGCCTCTGGCTTGTGCCCCAGAGCTGGCCAACCGCATATTTTAACCTTGTATCCTGTGTATATGTGCGAAAATTCACAATAGCGCCAAGGATGAACCAGGCAATGCACATACAGATAAAAATAAAAAGAATGGGCCTTATCCGTCTCCACATATGGTCCTCCTTATATCAAACAGTTTATTTTATTAATTTAATCCTTATTAAATCCAATTTCCACATAAATCCTAAAAATGTACGATGTGCCATGTACGGTACCGGCACCCGAAAATATCCGGAATACAGGGATATCCTTTTCTCTTGACTATAAAAAAAGAATCACTATTTTTTATCTACTTTTATGTCAAACCAATTACTTTTAACTGGAAATGAAGCTATTGCCCTGGGTTCTTATGAAGCCAATGTCAAGGTCGGGACAGGCTATCCGGGCACACCATCCACTGAGATCCTGGAGAACCTGAAGACCTATGAGGGCATTTACACCGAATGGTCGGTCAATGAAAAAGTAGCCCTGGAGATCGGGATCGGTTCAGCTATCACAGGCGCGCGTACACTGGTGACCATGAAACACGTGGGTCTGAACGTAGCCGCAGATCCGCTCTTCACAGCAGCATACACGGGCATTAAAGCCGGCCTTGTCATAGTTTCAGCGGATGATCCGGGCATGTACTCTTCACAAAACGAGCAGGATAACCGCTTCTACGCCTTTTTCGCAAAGATACCGTGCCTGGAACCGTCCGATTCCCGGGAAGCCAGGGATTTTACAAAACTGGCCTTTGTGATCAGTGAACAGTTCGATACTCCGGTCATTCTTCGCTCCACAACACGCATCTCCCATACTAAATCAGTGGTCCCGGCCGGAGAAATATCCAGGAAAGACCAGGACCTGCAATTCATCCCTAACCCGCAAAAATACGTGATGATACCGGCCCATGCGAAAGTAAGACATGCGGAACTGGAAAAACGGCTCATCGCGCTCAGGAAGTATTCGAACCAGAGTCCCGTGAACTGCATCGAGATTAATGATAAAAAAATGGCTTTCATCACTTCAGGCATCTGTTATCAATATATCAAAGAAGTATTTCCGGATGCCTCGGTCCTTAAAATCGGCATGATCCATCCCCTTCCCGATAAAATGATCAAGGAATTCTGCAGCCAGTTTAGCAAGGTCTATATTATGGAAGAACTGGACCCTTATCTGGAAACCCTGATACGGTCACTGGGTATCAGCCATGTGGAAGGGAAAAGCCTTTTCCCGGCAACAGGCGAGCTGACACCGGATATCCTGAAAAATACTTTCGGAATGGGAATAAAAAAGGAGAAACCGGGCCCAACGATACTGGCACGGCCGCCGGCTCTCTGCCCGGGATGCACCCACCGGGCGGCCTTCCTTATTTTCAGAAAATTGAAGTTGAAAGTATCAGGCGACATCGGTTGCTATACCCTGGGTGTTCTTCCGCCCTACATGGCCATGGATACCACCATAGACATGGGCGCCAGTGT
>JAQTRT010000153.1 GCA_028711675.1 bacterium
CTATACAGGCATGGATGTGGAAACGCTCAGAAAAAAAGTAGGCATTGTTTTTGCCCTGCCCCAGGTACTGCCCCTGTCCCTGTATGATAATATTACGTACGGCCCGCGCATGCACGGCATCAGGAACAAAGGCCGCCTTGACGAGATCGTGGAAAAAAGCCTGAGGGAAGCTTATCTGTGGGACGAGGTCAGAGACAGGCTGGATGTGTCCGCCTTCAATCTGTCAGGCGGCCAGCAGCAGCGGCTCTGTATGGCGCGGGTCCTGGCCGTGGAACCGGAAGTAATCCTTTTTGACGAACCCACATCAGGGCTGGACCCTCTTTCCACGGCTAAAGTGGAGGAGACGCTCCTGAAATTAAAAGAAAAATACACGATCATCCTGGTGACCAACAACGTAAGCCAGGCCGCGCGCACAGGCGACCGGACGGCCTTTTTCCTCATGGGTGAACTGGTGGAGCTGGACCGGACAAGCAATCTTTTTACCACACCCCGTGATAAAAGAACGAATGATTATATCACAGGAAAATTCGGGTAAAGCCGCAGGCCCGTACATTGGAAAAACGATATGAGCAGCAGTATTCAAACAAAGAATTTCAACCTGTATTACGGTACCTTCCGGGCCCTGATTGATGTGAACCTGGACATTCCCGGCCAGCGGATAACAGCCATGATAGGACCATCCGGGTGCGGAAAATCAACCCTGCTCCGCAGCTTCAACCGGATGAACGACCTGATCGAAGGGGTTCACGTGAATGGACAGGTTCTGGTCAGGGGCGAGGATATTTTCCGGGAAGATACGGACCTTATCAGCCTCAGGAAAAAGGTCGGCATGGTTTTCCAGCGGCCCAATCCTTTTCCCCTGTCGGTTTATAATAATATTACTTTCGGTCTGGAGGTTCACCGCCTCAGGAAAAGGCGGGAATTCAGCCGGATCGTGGAAGAGTCCCTCCGCGATGTCATGCTCTGGGACACCTTAAAAGACAGGCTGGACAGGACAGCCCTTTCCCTTTCCCTGGAACAGCAGCAGAGGCTCTGCATAGCCCGGGTCCTGGCCATGAAACCCGAAATCATCCTCATGGATGAACCGTGTTCCAGCCTCGACCCCATCGCTACGCTGAAGATAGAGGAATTGATGCAGACATTAAAAGCGCATTATACGATCGTCATTGTCACGCACAATATGCAGCAGGCCGCGCGTGCCTCTGATCTTACGGGATTCATGTACCTGGGCAAACTGATCGAATTCAATGAAACACCGGTCCTGTTCACCCGTCCGGCGGATAAAATGACGGAAAATTACATCAGCGGAAAATTCGGGTAAAAAAAAACATCCGAAATCCAGACCGGCCTTGAGCCGGCAAAGGAGGCCTTTTATGATAAGAGCCCATTTTGAAGAATGCATTGGAAAACTGGAAAAGGAACTAATGGATATGGGTGATCTCGTGGTCCAGGCCATCAGGCTGTCTATGAAAGCCCTGCAGACCCTGGACACCGGCGAAGCGGAAAAGATCATCACCGAGGACAAACAGATCAACCATATGCGGCGGGACATGGAACATAAATGCATAAACCTGATCGCCACCCAGCAGCCCGTGGCAACGGACCTGAGGGAGATCATATCCCTTCTGGATATCGTGAGCAACCTCGAACGGATGGGAGACCATGCCAAAGGCATCGCCCAGATCGTAAAAATGAACGGACCTCAGCCCCTGCTAACACCGCTGGCCGAGATCCCGCAAATGGCGGACAAGACCGTTGACATGATCAGGAAAAGCCTGGACGCGTTCATCAACCGCGACGCGGATTCAGCCACAAGGATATTCAACGAGGATAACACCATTGACGGGCTGAAAGAACGGGTATACCGCGAGCTCTTCAGGCACATGGTGGAAAACCCGAAGGCCACCACACAGGCCACTTACCTGATATGGGCCACCCATAATCTGGAACGTATCGCGGACCGGGTCACCAACATCTGCGAGCAGATACTCTTCCTGGTGAACGGCTAAATCCACTAACTACACACAGCGGATTTCAGCATCTTATCTGCGGATAAAGAAAATATTTGACATCAGTTAAATAATAATTATTTTTATCTTCATGCAACAGGAGGCCTGCCATGTTCTGGGATAAAAAAATCGAGACCATCAGCCGTTCCGGCCTGGAGAGACTCCAGTTAAAACGGCTCAAGTCCACCCTGGCCGGGATCAATAAAAATGTTCCTTTTTATAAGGATAAGCTGAAAAAACTAAAGATCAAACCTGACAAGATCAGGAACCTGGAAGAGATCAGAAACCTCCCTTTCACAACAAGGGAAGACCTGCGCGCCAACTACCCTTACGGGCTTTTAGCTGTATCCCTGGACCATGTGGTCAGGCTCCATACATCAAGCGGCACGACCGGCAAGCCCAAAGCTATTTTATTCTCCCGGAAAGACATCGAACAGGCCGCTGATCTCATCGCGCGCTGCCTGGTCATGACCGGCATGAAAAAGAACGAGGTTTTCCAGAACATGATGAGCTACGGCATGTTCACAGGCGGCCTGGTCATGCACTACGGTGCCGAAAAAGTGGGATTGTTAGTGATCCCGGCAGGCCCGGGCAATACGGACAGGCAGATAAGCCTCATGCAGGACTTTAAATCGAACGCTATCCATATCACACCCAGTTTTGCCCTGTATCTGGCAGATGTCCTGGAAAAAAAAGGAGTCGATCCCCGCAAGGACCTTTTCCTGAAAAGGGCTTACATGGGCGCTGAGCCTTATACAGAAGCCACGCGCAACAAGATCGAAGCTATATACGGTATCGATGTGTATAATTCCTACGGCCTGTCGGAAATGAACGGGCCGGGAGTGGCCTTTGAATGCCCGGAGAAAAACGGCATGCATATCTGGGAAGACAATTTTCTCGTGGAACTGGTCGACCCCAAGACCAATGGACCCGTACCCGAGGGAAAGGAAGGGGAACTGGTCCTGACCACATTATGCCGGGAAGCTATGCCCATCATCCGCTACCGGACAGGCGACCTTACATCCATCATCCCCGGTAAATGCAGATGCGGCCGGACCCACAGACGCGTCAGCCGCATGACCGGCCGTACGGACGACATGTTCATCGTACGGGGAGTGAATATTTTCCCGCAGCAGATCGAACGGGTCCTGATGGCCATCCAGGGTGTGGGCCGGAACTACCAGATCACGCTCGATTCCCTGGATGACATGACCGTGAAGGTCGAGATCCGGAAAGAGCTTTTCGACGGTAAAGTGGACCATCTGGTGAACCTCCAGAACACCATCACGGAAAAATTAAGGGACGAGATCATGGTACGGCCCAGGGTGGAACTCCTGGAACCGGGCGCCCTGCCTCCCAGTGAAGGCAAGGCCAAACGTGTCCTGGACAACCGGACATTATAGACCTTAATCCCTGAAAGCATCGATTCCCCGGATCAAGGAGAATGAATATGAAGACCATCAAACAGATATCCGTCTTCTCGGAGAACAGGCCCGGCAAACTGGAAAAAGTGACCAAGGTCCTGGCGGATAACGGTATCAACATCCGCGCTATCACCATCGCGAGCAGCGAAAAGTTCGGGGTTATCAAATTTCTTGTAGACCGGACCCAAGCCGCGTTGGACCTTCTGAAACAACAGGGTTTCACCGTTGCCCAGAACGAGATCATGGCCATAGAGATAAGCGATGAACCGGGCGGACTTCACCGGTTAGCGGACCTGCTCGCAAGAAAAAAGGTAAACATTGAGAATGCTTCGGGTTTTGTCATAGAAGCCAGTAAAAAAGCCGTTATCCTGGTAGAAGCGGCGGATATCGAACAGGCCAAAAGCGAGCTCCAAAACGAAGGCCTTCGTTTCCTGTCAGAAGAAGAGATCATTCAATAAACGTTAAAAAAAGTTTTATCAGGCCTTTGCCTTATTCTCTATATATTTTTTCACCATATCCAGGTCCTTTTCCCGGATATTGATAAACTGCACACCGATCTCGAACTTATCCCCGTTCATCTTCCGGACCCTGACCACCTTGCCCTTGGCCAGTATCTTATCCCCTGATGTCGGTATCATGAACTTGACCACGATATCAGCGCCGACCTTCCCTTCATTGGCGGCCTGCAGGAGCACACCGCTTATACTGATATTCTTGGAATTAATATTATTAAAGGCGGTCTTGTTGTTTTCAAAGGTCTGGCAGGATACCTGGAACGTGCAATCGACCCGCGGATGTCTCCTTTTTTCCATAACCACCTTCTCCTGATCTTTTTTTCTGATAATAAATATTATAACCGTTTTATTTAAAAAATCAACAGTTATTTAGGAGCAAAATTCCTTTGACTTTTAAAATAAGGATAATATAATTAATAATCAATTTTTTACCGAGGATGGTCGGAAAATGCCTGAGAAAGATATAAAAACTGGAAATAAAGAAAAAAAGACAATCAAACAGCATCTTTGGGAATGGGGTGAATCCCTCATCAGCGCCGGGATCATGGCCCTTTTTATAAGAGCCTTGTTCATCCAGGCTTATAAGATCCCCACAGGCTCCATGGAACCCACTTTACTCGGAAGTGAGGCCAGCCTGAATCATCAGCAGATCATCGGAGATCATTTGCTGGCCGAAAAACTTTCCTACGGCATACTGATCCCGTTTACAAAGGTCCGGCTTCCCGGCCTGAGCCACCTCACAAGAGGGAACATCGTTGTGTTTCGGTACCCCTATGACACCAGCAGAGATTACGTGAAACGGGTCATCGGCCTTCCGGGTGACACACTCCAGATCATCAATAAACAAGTCTATATCAACGGCAAACGGCTGAAAGAGCCCTGGCTGAAATTCGGGGCAAAGCATTACGGTGATTTCCGCATTCTCAACAGCGATGAAACGGCCCGTGATAATTTCGGCCCCATTATCATACCAAAAAAAGGAGACCGCATCAGGCTTATCGATAATAAGATCTATATCAATGACAAATATATCTATAACCGTAAACTATATGTGAACTATCCGGGCGCCAATAACCAAATTCTCATGCGTGAAGACGACTTCGGGCTCTACAAGACCCTTACCCTGAAAGAGAACGCTTCTTCCGCAAAAGAGTTCACTGTGAATTACGATTGTTATTTCGTGATGGGGGACAACCGCGACAACAGCTCCGACAGCCGGTTCTGGGGCTTTTTGCCTTTCTCCTATATTACAGCCAAACCACTGGTCAAATACTGGCCTCCCAACAGGATAGGGGCCATTAAATCAAAATAAATCGTAATACATAGATAGGCTGTTATTATCTTCTGGCCAGGCATAAAGTGACCGCACTGACAGGTAAGAAGTAAAAAACAATACACCGGTTCATTGCGCTTCCAGAGCCACAAGAGTTATATCATCGTACTGGAAGGAATCGCCGATAAAGGTGTTGACATCGCTTTTTACAGCCTGAATCAGGTCCTGAGAATCCCTCTGGATATTATTTTTAAACGACTGGGCAAGCCGTTCGAGACCAAAGCGCTCTTTAATGGTGTTGTGGGCCTCGGTCACACCGTCCGTATACAGCAGGACCTTATCCCCGGGTTCAAGACGAATGTTCTTTTCCTCAAGGAAAGGATCGATGTCATCAATAATCCCCAGGATCGTTCCACCGGACTGGATCACATCCACGCTTCTGGTCTCCTTCCGGTAGACCAGGATATGCTCATGCCCGGCGGAAGAATAATGGATGGTCGAGTTGTCCGCATCCCAGATTAAATACAGCATGGTCATGAACTTTTCCCCGCCGATGTGCTGGTTCAGGACCTGGTTGATATGAACGAGGATCTGTTTGGGTGAGGTTTCATTTCTTGCGAAGATATGGACCGATGTCTTCACCATGGCCATGCAGAGGCCGGCTGCCACGCCCTTGCCGGATACGTCGCCGATCACGATGGCCAGGTTGTTTTCCTTGGGCAGCACGATAAAATCGTAATAATCCCCGCCGATCTCCCGGGCCGGCATGGTCATTCCCTGGAGCAAGAGATTGCTTATTACCGGGGCTGAAAGCGGAAGAAGGCTCATTTGGATCTGCCGTCCCATGCTCAGCTCCTGCTCCAGACGCTCCTTCTCGGCCAGGTCCTCGAAATGAAGAGCGTTAAAAATGGTAATACCTATCTCCTGGCTTAATTTCTTAAGTAATTCCAGGTCCCTTTTCCTGTATGCCATCAGGTTTTCCCTTTTTCCCAGACCTAAAAGGGCGTTCACCTTGTTCTGGTAGATGATAGGGATCATAACTTCGATCTCATTCCTGTTAAACCAGTCCAGGGCCTCCTTTTTAAAAGCTCCGAACCGGGGATCTGCCTCTACCTGCTCCTTTTCCAGTATATCCTGTTCTTCCGCCAGATACCGGCAGAAGAGATTGTCCGTCCGAAGCTCCTGGACGCTGCTCTCCAGAGAACGTCTTGCGCTCTAGTTAAATATCTCAAGTCCCGAACAGACTTTTTCCGCAGAACTCTTTCCCTTTTCCATGCGTCCCATAAGAAGAAAGGAAGTCTGGTCCTTGGACACGGTGTACAGGATGTTGTTCCGCAGATACATGACTTCGCACAACTCCGTCAGGAGCCGGGATGTAAGTTCTTCTATATTGAGGCTGGTGGCGATGCGTTCCGCTATCTTGCCCATGATGGTCTGATAATCGTATTTACGCCTCCGGAACAGATGGTCGATGCGGGGCCTGAGACGGTTATAATAAGCCACGAACAGAATAAGGTACGCGCTCAGGATCATGACCCGGCTGGCTTCCCCCTGCAGAGAGAATCCCCGCAGAAGCAGCAGGTTGATCATGCCGGCAGGTACGACAAGAAGAATGATGGTGGTGAGCCAGAGGATGGTCTTGTGGACTACAGTATCGAACTCCAGGGCACGGAAATGGATGATGGCGTATCCGAACTGTAAAATAAAAACAGGGACAAGGAGCCAGGCGATATGAAGCGGAATATCAAAACCCACGATCCACTCTGTCCACCCCATGATAAGAAGACCATAGATCCAGGCGAAATTTCTGAGCTGTTTTCTCCTGAGAGGAACGGTTTCTTTTTTCATTTCCCTGATGAATCCCAGCATGCAAAGAAGCACGATGATGAAATATCTGATCATGCTGAATCCCAGGATCCAGGAAAAAACAGGCATTCCTTTCCAGACGATACCCACGTTCTTCAGAGCATAAGCTCCCTGAGCCGGAAGGTCCGTGAACCAGAGCAAAAAAAATTCCAGAAAAGCCAGGCCCAGTATGAACGGCATGGCCCTGCTTTTCTTATTTAAGAATACCAGATAAAAATGAAAAAAAGCCGGGGCAAGGAAAGGAACGGTACTGTAGGCGATCCTGTACCAGAGAAGGCTCTTTTGAAAGTTATCGGGGTAGATCATGGAAAAAGAATTACCGAAGAACCAGACGAACAGGGCTATGGTCATAAATAAAAAAGCACGGCAGGTAGCGGACCGCATGTTCTTCCACCACACAAAAAGGCCAGCCAGCAGTGTTATCAGCGCTCCTGCAGCCGAAAGATAAGGATGAT
>JAQTRT010000154.1 GCA_028711675.1 bacterium
TGACAGTGGCCGGACCGGTCTGTGACGATTCGGCAATGGATTGAGTAGGTTTATAATCCGACGATGTATAATATTCCGTTGATTTTCCGATCAGGATACCGGCTGCCAGACCGGCAATGATCGACCCCAGGACACCTTTGTTCTGGGGAAGGAGTATATAGGTCAGGGCTATGGCAAATATGGCTATCAGTAATGCGGAAAGGTTAATACCCCGGTTTAAAGCTGACAGGAGCTGTTTCTGGCTTGCCTTTTCAGAAGACCGGACAGCATAGATGCCCAGCACCGATGCCAGAACGCCGATGGCCGCGATGACCATGGGCAGGACAACTCCGTTGAATCCCAGGCCTGCTGCCACTCCCAGGGCTGCCGTGGATAAAATGGATCCGGCATACGATTCATACAGGTCCGCGCCCATTCCCGCCACGTCACCCACATTATCACCCACATTATCCGCGATAACAGCGGGATTCCTCGGATCATCTTCAGGGATGCCCTTCTCAACCTTACCCACCAGGTCAGCACCCACGTCAGCACCTTTCGTAAAAATACCGCCGCCGACCCTGGCGAACAGAGCCTGAAACGACGCGCCCACGCCGAAACTAAGCATGGTCGTGGTGATGATGTGGAGTTGAAATTCGCCTGCCGGGATAAAAACGCGCAGCAGGATGAACCAGAGGGAAATATCAAGCAGGGCCAGGCCAACAACGGTCAATCCCATGACCGAACCTGAACGGAACGCGATCCGCAGTGCTTTATTCAGCGATGTCTTGGCTGCCTGTGTTGTCCGTGAAGAAGCATAGGTAGCTGTCTTCAATCCCAGAAAACCGGAGAGAGCGGAAAAAAATCCGCCTGTAAGAAAAGCAAAAGGCACGAATCCGTTCTGTACTTTTAAAACATAGGCCATATAGGAAAACAGGGCGGCAGCAATGATAAAAACAATACCTACTATCTTATACTGCTGTTTGATATATGCCATGGCCCCTTCCCGCACATAGCCGGCAATGGCTTTCATCTTGGCATCGCCGTCAGCCTGCTTTTTCATCTGCCGGAAAAAGCCGTAAGCAAAAAGCAAAGCTGTGATGGAACCTAACGGAGCCAGGTAGAAAAGGATCTGAGCGATATTCATGGTAAAAAACCTCCACTTATTATTATTGACCTCCAAAAATATTGTTTTTTATTTTAATGTCAATCCCTTTTTTATAACAGGCAAACAGGGCAAGCTGCGAAAAACCGGCTAAATTCATTTGCACTTTTATCCGGTCATTGTTGTATAAATCAGCAGAACAAAAAATAATATTAAGGAATAAAAAAATGGGTAAAAATATTATCATGGTTCGGCAAACGGAATCCGGATACGATCGTACCCCCCAAAAAGACCGAAAAATTATAAAATACATCTGTTATTTTCTTGTTTTTATGGCCTTTTTCCTGTCGGATTATTTATCCGCGCAGCTGGCCGACAGCCCAAGCCCGAAATTCCGCATCAATAACAGGAACACAGGATTAAGCTCTTACGGCGCTACCCCGGAACACATCAGAAAGAACACCGGCATAAGGACAAACTGGAGATATTTTACCGGAGATATATTCCACGGCTCACCCTGCATAGGAACTGACGGAAAGGTCTATACAGGCGATTATGATTCCTATTTCTATTGTTTCAACCGGGACGGGACCCTGAACTGGAGGTCGTTCATGGGAGCCAGTATCGACTCCTCTCCGGCTGTCAGAAAGGACGGCGATCTTTATGTAGGCGGGAGTGACAATAATATTTACGGCCTGAACAGTACAGGAGGGACCAACTGGAGAGAAGCAACCGCAGGCTGGGTCGAGTCTTCCCCGGCCATTGCGGACAACGGAAGGATGTATATCGGATGCAATGATGGTTTCCTGTATTGTTTCAATCCGGACGGATCGCTGCGATGGAAGTCACGGACACCTGGCGGGACCTATTATTCCTCACCTGCCTTCTTAGGCAATGACAGGATCATCATCGGAGGAACGGGCCTATCCTGTTTTTTTACGAACGGAAGCACGAACTGGATAGCTTTGAACGGGCAGTTGATCTGGTCCTCGCCGGCTGTCGGGGATGACAACAGGATCTATGCGGGAAGCCGCAGCCGTTATCTGTACTGCCTTGATCCTGACGGTTCGACGAATTGGAAGGCAGCCACGGGGCTTGATATTTATTTCTCCTCTCCGGCCATTGACAAGGACGGGAATATCTATATCGGATGCTGGGACAACTATATTTATTCTTTTAATCCGGACGGCAGGACCAACTGGAGATCTCCGACCGGCGGCCAGATCCGTTCCTCGCCCCTGGTGGGAAGCGACAACAGGATCTATATCGGAAGCGACGACGGTTATCTCTACTGTTTCAATCCCGACGGCACCACGAACTGGAAAGCGATGACCGGGGGCGCGATCTATTCCTCGCCCGTTATCGGTTTTGACGGCCACATCTATATCGGGAGCAGCGACCAGTATTTCTACTCTTTTTCCGTGCCCGGATGGATCCTCTCTCCTGCCGCATCACCGTCACTCTCCTCCAGCCTTGATCATGTGGTGATAGCCCCCAATCCGTTCAAACCCGGGTCGCAGGAGAACGTTGTAACGTTTTTCAATTTACCGGTTAAAGCAGATATAAAGGTCTATACTGTTTCAGGAGGACTGATCACGCATTTAACGAAGAACGACGGCAGGGACAGATACACATGGAATGCCAGGGACAGCAGCGGCAGGTCCCTGGCCACGGGGATCTATCTTTGCCTCATTAAAAATTATAAAGGCGAGAAAAAGCTGTTACAGTTCATTGTGAATTGACGGAAGGAGAAGGGGTTATCAAGAACATGGATAAAATTAAATTTAAATTATCTGCCTTACTCATATTATCCGCTTTCCCCGGTGCGGTTCTTTTCTCCGGGGGAGAGACTGGTTTCATGGAGTTCCTGCGCCTTAGTCCTTCGCCCCGTGCTTCAGCCATGGGGAATTCCTATACTTCTGTTTTAGGGAACAGCGATACCGTGTTCTATAATCCCGGTACAATGGCATTCTCCAAACTAAGAACACGTTTCTTTTCAGACACTCCGGAGCCGTTCGTCCGGAATATTTCTTTCTCCTTCTCCTACGCGCAGTGGCTCCGGAGCCTTGACTATGTCATGTTCTCATCCCTGTATGACCTGAATAAGGTGGGTATGGTCGGCATCGGGTTGACCGCCCTGATCTATGACGATGTGGCGGAAACCGTAGGCGGGGGACCCGACGGTTATTCCTTCACAGGAAGGGTCTTCAGCTCAGGGGATTACCTGCTGACAGGGACATACGCCCAGATGATCGGCGAAAATATCGGCGCAGGATGCAACATTAAATTCGCCGTGGAAAATTCGGGTCAGAGTACGGTCTCCTGCCTTGCCTTTGACCTGGGCGTCCGTTTCCATTTAAAGCAAAGCCGGTGGAGCGCAGGATTTGCGGTCCTGAACGCAGGTCCGTCCGTTAAAGACGGGGAACGGGAATTTGATCTCCCTCTCGGCTTTAAGCTGGGCGGAAGTTACGTTTTTAGTATCCTGAACCACGGATTCGGCATCCAGGATATCCTGATCACCGGTGATCTGGGAAAAAGGGACGGTTCCCCCTGGTCATTGGGGGCCGGCCTGGAATACGGTCTCAATAAAATTCTTTTTCTCAGGACAGGATATCAGTATCAGGGCGCTGAACCGGGCTGGAAGATCGGTGCCGGTATCAGATACCAGGTCCTCTGCATCGATTATGCGTATACTCCCCTTGAAGACCTGGGCAGCATCCATAAGATGGGGATCAGCTATCAGTTCAACCTTAAAAGACAGGACTACGAGATAACGGAAGATGAAATTACCGAAGAGCTCACAGAGAGAGGCGTCGAGATCACCATCGGGGATATCATCTTTGATATCAATAAAGCCACTCTGCGGCCCCGCTTCGTTAGGATACTGGATAAAGCGGTCGAAATTCTGAAGGAATACAAAAACTGCACTATTCTGGTGGAGGGACATACGGATAACATCGGGACGGTGGAATGGAATAAAGAATTATCGGTCCAGCGCGCCAGGACCGTGTATGATTATCTGATCCGGAAAAAGATCGAACGGAAAAATCTATCTTATGCGGGTTACGGAGCCAGCAAACCGCGGCTCGACAACAATACCGAAGAAGGCCGCAGGAAGAACCGGCGCGTCAATATCGTTGTGGTCAGAAAACCGGCCGGGAAAGAGACGGTCCGCTGAAGAAATCCGTTGCCGGGCTCAGCCCTGGTTTCAGAACCTTATATTCATTAAAAGATAATGATTTGCCCGTTGAAAAGCATAGACAGGCTCCTGCCCCTCCTTCTCCCGGAGGCCGATATTCACGTCATCGTAATTCAGGACCTTTAAAAAATACACAAAGGATACAGTAAGCGAGCCCAGACCGACCAGGCCGGAAATAAGTGCCGCGGTCAGGTACTGATTGGAATTCTCATAAGAACTTCTATCCCCCGTGGCCAGATAACGGTCATATTCGTTATCGCTGGCGGCATAGGTGAAGTAAGCCGTCAGGAGCGAAAGGCTGCCCAGGCCCAGGGTCACGTACATAACCTGTTTGTTCCGGACATACTCTCTCCTTAATTCTTCAGCGCTCTTTATTTTTTCAAGGGTAACGGCATGCTGGTTAGTGCCCGGGTGGAGAATGATATTCCTGTACCAGGTAAAATAATTGGAATAAGAGACCTGCAGCCTGTATGGACCAGGCTCAAGATTGGTCCAGAGAAGGGGCGTACGGCCCAATCCCATCACGTTCAGAAAGACATCGGAATGCTCGGGCTCCGACCGGATTATCAGCGTGCTGTGGACAGGAGGACCGGGTGCGAATGACACCTCATTGGTCTTCCCGGGTTGGATAACAAGATTGGTCCGGAAGGTCTGTATGAGCGTTTTAAATCCGATCTGGTGGCTGCCGGCCGGCAAATCATGGAAAAAAACCTTATTATTCGCCAGTTTTCCGTTGATCAATATCTCAAAATTGGTGATCTGTGTGTTCACCTTCATTGTCCCTGTCTGTTTTCGTTTGAAGAATCGGACGATATCCTGTCCCATATCTCTGACATCCGCCTCCAGGGTCTTGGAACTGAGGCTTAATTTCCGTATCAGGATATCCCGGTCTTGGATGGTATTGTAGATCCTGTATTCGACCTTATATTTTTCCGTTTCATTCCCGGCAAAACGGTAGGAACCGTAGACCAGATAATCACAGGGAAGGGAACGGGCGAACTTTTCAGGCTTGTCCGCTTCCGGAAAAGAAACAAACTTCCGATAAACCTCATCGGACTGTAAAAGGACTATGTTCCGCAGGAAATTCGTGCCGTAGGAGAATATGGTCTTCCGGTTGGTCCTGAAATTTTCGGGGATCAGGAAATCATCCGTGCTGACAGCGATGTTCTTCAGCACATCAAAGCCTTCGGCAAGGAACTTCTGGATGCTCCGGCCTATATAAGCGTGATAATCGTTCCCGGTAAGATTATAAAAGGGCTGGACAGCCAGGGTACGGTAACTTCTGTCCTGCAGCCGGACCAGCCGGACCTCATCCGGTTTTTTAATACGGCCGGCCATGGAAAAGAGATTTCCGGCGGAGGGAAGAAGAAGAAGGAAAATCAAACTTTTTCTGAAAATCATTTTTATTTTAAAGCTTTCTGGATGGCTTTGATTAATCTGTCCGGTTCAAAGGGTTTGACCACAAAGTCCCTGGCTCCCAGCCGGATGGCCTCGATAATAAGCTGCTGCTGACCCAGGGCACTGCAGACGATGATACGAGCATTGGGGTCCAGCTGCTTAATCACCTTGATGGAGTTCAATCCGTCCATCTTGGGCATGGTGATATCCATGAGCACAACATCAGGTTTCAGGCGTTTATATTTTTCGACCGCATCGACTCCGTCCACCGCGTCACCGATCACGGTAAATCCGGCCTTGTCCAGTACTTCTTTCTGTATCATCTTGATAAAGGCCAGGTCATCGGCCAGCAAAATCGTCGCCATTTACTTTGACTCCTCCCCGGTCATTTTGTCTGCCTCAAGGCTATATTGATCTCCAGGGAACCGAACCTTGAAGTAAAAATAATACTGATGGTCGGGGAATTGATATATTGAAAAGTGTCCGTTGTGCTCTGCATGATGATGAGGGGAGGGGTAATGCGTATCACCTGTTCCTTGCCGGCCAGAAGAATCGTGGCCCGGCCTGTGATCATATTGGCCAAAGCCCCCAGGGCGCTCTCGAAATACTCCTTTTGTTTCTCCACACTGCTGTTGGGCATCATGCTGCTGACGACCCGTTCTGCAGTATGCGTCTTGAAACTGTAGACCACCTGGCCGATAATGTATCCGAAAACGCCGAACGCAATTCCGATCTCGTTGGAAGGCCGTGTTCCCTTGAGCATTTTCACATCGGTCTTCTTCAGTTCAATGCTTGCAACTTTTTCAAATATCTCAAGGGCCCCTATAATAAAAGGATTAATAAATTCTACTTCCATATACAAAACAAGACTAATCAATTTTAATGAATTGTCAAGTATTTTATAAAATAATTTGACTTTTTATTGAACAAAATATTGGAAATGGGATATCAGTTTATTATAATGGATCATGATTGGTTCCGGAGGTGTCGGATGAACGGCCCTATTAAAAAATCCGCGAGACAGATGCTCTTTCTCCTTCTGCTCTGCCTGAAGACCGGATCCGTCCATGCTGCTCTTGATTTCCTGAACGTCGGTATGGGTTCAAGGGCCCTGGCACTGGGCGAGGCTTATGTCGGCCAGGCCGATGATTTTTCCGGTCCTTATTGGAATCCGGCGGGTCCGGCGTTCCTGAGCAGTCCTCTTGCCGGTTTCTTCCACTCCTTTTATTATGAAGAGATGGACTTTAACTTTGTTTCCATACTAGTCCCTGTCCCGTCCGCAGGCGTCTTTGGATTATGTTTCACGCATACAGGATCTGACATACCCCTGACGCAGATGGACGCGTCAGGCAGCCTGGTCGAACCAGGCGGCACATATTCCTGTTACGACATGGACTTCATCCTTTCCTACAGCCGGAAGATCGGGAAAGATATCAGTGCCGGCATCAGCGTAAAATATATTTATTCAAAAATAGAGGAAGAGCACGCGGGAACAATGAACCTGGACGCAGGTATCCGGGTCATCGGTTTCCTTCACCGCCGCGTGAACGCAGGCCTGGTCCTCTTGAACATCGGGCCCGGTATCAGGTATATTGATGCCCGGGAAGCGCAGCCTTCCTCGGTTAAGGCAGGCTGTTCAGCCGAGTTCTGGAGGATGATCGAGACCGGCGTCAGGATCCGTTTTTTCAATGATTATGCCCTGCTTTTCAAAGGTATCTTCTCCGTACGGCTTGCCCTACGGTACCTTTCCCGGAAATATCAAAAACATCCTGGGCATTAAGCTTTACCCCCTGCTCCCCTAGATTACTTACAATCTTATGCACGCGCTCAATGCGGTTAAG
>JAQTRT010000155.1 GCA_028711675.1 bacterium
GAGCGTTATTACGCCATGCTGAAGGTGGAGACCATCAATTTTGAGATGCCGGACAAGCTGAAATACAGGCCGTCCTTCGATATGCTTACACCGCTTTATCCGCATAACAGGATAGACCTTGAGACCGATACGCGGAACATCTGCATGAGGATCATGAACCTGATGACTCCCATCGGAAAAGGGCAGAGAGGTCTGATCGTTTCCCCGCCCCGCGCGGGAAAGACCATCATTTTACAGAATATAGCCAATGCCATTACCAAGAACCATCCGGAGATCTATCTCATCGTGCTTCTGATCGATGAGCGTCCTGAAGAGGTGACGGATATGAAGAGGAACGTGAAAGCGGAAGTGATCAGTTCCACGTTCGATGAACAAGCCTCCCGCCATACGCAGGTGGCTGAGATCGTGATAGAGAAAGCAAAAAGACTTGTGGAAGCCAGAAGGGACGTAGTTATCCTCCTGGACAGCCTGACCCGTCTGGCCAGGGCTTATAACCAGGTCGTGCCCACCAGCGGCAAGATACTGTCAGGCGGTGTCGATTCCAACGCCCTTCATAAACCCAAACGGTTCTTCGGCGCTGCCAGGAACATCGAAGAAGGCGGCAGTCTCACCATCATGGCCACGGCCCTGATCGATACGGGCAGCAGGATGGATGAAGTTATCTTTGAGGAATTCAAGGGAACCGGCAACATGGAGGTCCACCTGGACAGGAACCTGGCTGACAGAAGGATATTCCCTGCTGTGGACATCAACCGCTCAGGCACCAGAAAAGAAGAACTGCTCCTGTCCGATGAGGAACTGAACAAGGTCTGGATCCTGAGAAAAGTACTGAGCCCCCTGACGCCAGTAGAGACCATGGAACTGCTCATTGATAAGATGAAAGCCACGAAGAGTAATGCGGACTTTTTAAAATCAATGACCACGAACGGGAAATAAAGAAGCAAGCTCCGGATGATCTTTACCTGGAAAATTTCCCCTTCAGGACAGCTTTGGCAAAAATATGGCCTTCCATGGCTTTCTCCATATCTTTTTTTCCCGCGCCTTCCTTTAAATTCAGAAGAATATCCAGAGCATATATCTTGAAAACATAAGTATGGGTGCCGGACGGCGGAGAAGGTCCGTCCCATTCCAGCCTGCCGAAATCATTCCTGCCTTTAACGCCTTTGGGCTGCGTGCCTTCCGGTATGCTCTTCGTGTCCGGAGGAATGTTCCATACCACCCAATGGCCCCATGTGCCGGACGGCGAGTCCGGGTCATCGACTGCCAGGGCTAAAGATTTGGCGTTAGCGGGGATATCCTGGATGGCGAGCGGGGGCGAGATATTGGAACCGGTCCGAGCGTACCGGGACGGGATCATTCCGTTATCAGAAAATGCGCTGCTTGATAGTCTCATTTTCGCACCTCCTGTTTTTTCCGATTTGATGTTAAGTTCAGCTGAAGAGAGAGACGATCCGAAGAACAGGATCAGGAAGATAAGGAGAAGATTTTTCTTCATCATCCTTTCATCATATATTTTTAATTTTTTATGTCCATTATTTTCCTGCGGGGATAAAATATTGATTGACAAGCCACTTTATTTTTATAAAATGGATATTATCTCTTTATGAAGAGGTGCTGTTGTGAACAGGCAGATGATTTAATCCTGATACGAACGCAGGGCACCCCATATCCTTGATTATGAAAGATGTAAAAATTAAAAAACTGGCTCTCTTTGCCGCAGCAGGCAACCTGCCTCTTCTGGCTCTCCGGGAAGCAGCCAGGCAGGGTATCCCCTGTATCACCGTGGCTTTTTATAATATCTCTGAATTTGATAAACTGGCGCAGTTCAGGGATATCCCTCTTTATAAGACGCAGATCGCATATTTCAAGCATATCCTCAGGATCCTCCAAAAAGAGAAGGTCGATTCCATCCTCATGGCAGGCAAGATCGAGAAAGTGAACCTGTTCAAGGTCATCAAGTTCGATCTCACGACACTGCGCCTGTTCCTGAAATTAAAGGACAGGAGCGATGCTTCGCTCCTCCAGGGTGTGACTGATTTCTATGAAAGCCACGGTATCCGGTTCGTTTCCCAGAAAGATTTCTTTCAGGGATACATCACGCCAAAGGGTTTCCTGACCCGCAGCCGCTGCAGCAGCCGTGTTCTTGAGGACCTGAAATGGGGCTTTCAGACAGCCCGGCATCTGGCTGACCTGAACATCGGGCAGTCCCTCCTGGCAGGGCATAAAGTGATCGTTTCCGTGGAAGGGATAGAAGGCACGGACAGGATGATCCTGCGCTCACGGGACCTGCTCCTGAAAGAGAATTATTTCCTTAAAGCAGCCAAAAGATCCCAGAACCCGAAATATGATTTGCCTGTTTTCGGCCTGACCACGTTAAAGCTGCTGGAACAGATGAAGATCAGGTTCATAGGCCTGGAGGCCGGCATGGTCCTGATCCCGGAACAGAAAGAAGTGATAGAGTACGCGGACCGGAAGAAAATGGTCATTTATGGAATATAAGAATGTTTTAGTCTCATGCGGGGAACTTTCCGGTGAGATCCACCTGTCCAACCTGGTGAGGGAAATGAAAAAGTCCCATACCGGCCTGAATTTTTTCGGGATAGGGTCGGAACTGTTGAAAAAGGAAGGATGCAGGATCCTGGTGGATTACCGTGAGATATCCCTGGTCGGCTTTGCCGAAGTGATAAAGAAATATTTTTTCATCCGGAAGAAACTGAACATCATCAGGGATTTCATCCGGTCCTACAGGATCGATCTCGTCATCCTTGTCGATTTCCCCGGATTCAACTTCATCCTTGCCCGTTATGCCAGGAAATTCAATATCAGGATCGTTTATTTCATCCCGCCCCAGATCTGGGCCTGGCATTACTCCCGTGTGAAGAAGATCAGGGAGTATTTTGATCTGGTCATTCCCATTCTTCCTTTTGAGAAGGAGATCTACCGTAGAGAGAAGATCCCTTTTTATTACCACGGCCATCCTATCCTGGATAACGTGAACACAGGCCCGGCAAAGGATACGTTCCGTAAAAAAACTCGGGATAGACCGTTCCCGCAAGATCATTGCCCTGCTTCCGGGCAGCCGGGAAATGGAGGTCAGGAACAATCTGCCGGTCATGCTGGATGTATGCCGTGCTTTGAATCAAACGCATCCCGGCCTTTTTTTTAACATCAACAAAGCCAAGACCATCGATCTTTCCCTGTTAAAGGGAATCATGGCAGGTATCCCGCTGAAAAATCTGCTGGTCGTTTCAGACCGGACGTACGATCTCCTGGCTGTGAGCCATGCCGGCCTGGCTGTTTCCGGGACCGTCACTTTGGAGACCATGCTTTTTCAATTGCCCATCCTTGTCATGTATAAGGTCCATCCCCTGACATATTTTATCTTCAAATCACTGGCCAGGGTCCCTTTTATCAGCCTTCCGAACTTGATAGCAGGACAGAGGGTTGTCCGGGAATTTATCCAGGATAAGTCCACGCCTGAGAATGTGCTCAGGGAAGCGGAGCAGATCATCTTTAACCAGGCTTACAGAAAAAAGATGGTTCAACAGCTGGCCGGGATTAAAAAAAAGCTGGGACAGAAGGGAGTGGTCAGGGCCATTGCCCGGGAGATCATCAAACGGTACGGATGAGAGAACCAGCCCCGCGTCAGGCTTGTTGTTCCGAAGGGAGCGGGATATGGTAGAACGTGGTCTTGTTCCTTCCGTTATTCTTTGAATAATACAAAGCCTCGTCCGCCATTTTGATCAGTTTATCCTTTGAAAGTTCTTTCCGCTTCACGGGTTCGTAAGTGCTGACACCCTGGCTGATGGTCACTTTAAAAGAATCGTTTTGAAAAGTGAACGCATGGCTTTCCACGGTCTTCCTCAGCTTTTCCGCCAGCATATAAGCGTTGTCGGGATCTGTTTCCGGCAGGAGGACGGCGATCTCTTCGCCTCCATAGCGGAATAAACTGTCCGTGGACCGGAAGAGGGAGCGGGAAACCTGTGATAACTCTTTTAAAATGAAATCCCCGGTCTGATGCCCGTAATAATCGTTGAATTTTTTAAAATGATCGATATCGAACATGATAAGGGAAAGGGGCTTGTTGCTCCGTCTGTGCCGCTGGAGCTCTTCCTGCAGCCTGAACTGGAAATGACGGTGCACGTACAGCCTGGTGAGGCCGTCCGTAATGGCCATTTCATACAAGCGGGCGTTGTTCAGGGCTATAGCCACGGAAGAGGATAAGAGCTTCAGGCTGTTTTTGTCGTTCTCGGTGAAGGTCCTCTCTTCAATGCGGTCCTCGACCTTGATGGCTCCGATGAGCTGGCCTTTGGCGATGAGCGGTGTCACCATGTATCCTTCCTGTGAACTGCCGGATAAAATAACGGGCGTGTGGAGCTCCATGGCCGATCCCACCGGCCCTGATCCCAGAATGATTTTTTCGTTTTTCAGACCGTCTGCTGAAATGATCCTGTTGCCTTCCCTGCCTATCTGGCCGACCAGTTCCCTGTCTGTTTCGTCGATGAGATAAATAATGATCTTCCGCGCATTCATCTTGGCCAGCACTACGTCCATGATGGTCTGGAGCATCTGGTCGAAGTTCAGGATGGAATTGATGGCCAGGCCCACTTCCCTGAGCGTGGTCAGGTTCTCCAGTTCCTCGGACAGTTTCTGGTTATCCTCGTAAAGCTCCTTATACTGCTGGATGTGCGGCTGGACCTTCTTTTCAGCCTCCTTTTCACTTGCCGCAGGCCGGCTGCGGCCGGATCTCTTCAGTGCGGACCGCAGGCTGAACATGAGGAACAAAGCCAGGCTGAGAAGCAGGTTACGCAGATACAGGGGTATAAATTCTTTCCTGAACGTATAAACAGTGATAAGCTGGTAAGGAGCTGTTCTCTGCTGATAAAAATAGTAATGATCTTTTCCGAGTTTAAGAACCCGGTAATCAGGCTGGTCCGTTTTCCGGATGGTGCTGAGGGTCGCTGAGAATAAATTGTTGAGGCCCGGTTTTTTATTGGCAGCCATGATGATGCTGTTGTTTTTTTTAACGACCACAAAGAGAAGAGGGGAATAGTTTTTAAAAAAAGTAACCGTGAGTTTTCTGGCCTTTTTCAGGTCCATCCGGCTTAATTTGGAGAAAGAGTACTGCATGATCTTGTTCTGGACCCTGAACTCGTTCTTTTTATTCCTGAAATAGAGGTATTTTTCGAATTCGATCTCACCCAGACTGAGAAGAAGCAGTAAAATAATGGTCTTCAAACCTGCCGAAGCTTTCATTATAATATAATTATCGGTGTCCTGTAAAATTGTGTAAATAAGGAGACGCCTTGGGCTCATAACGTCTGCGCTCACCTTAAAATAAACTTGAAATGGATTTTTAATGTGATATACTCAATCCCGATATGAGTTATGAAGTGATCGCCCGCAAGTACAGGCCCCAGAAATTCGATGATTTGATCGGTCAAAAACCAATTTCCGAAACCCTGAAAAACGCGATTGAAATGGGAAAAGTATCCCATGCTTATCTGTTTTCAGGGCCCAGGGGCGTGGGCAAGACTTCGGCAGCCCGTATCCTGGCCAAATCCCTTAACTGCCTCCAGAAGACCTCCCATGACCCCTGCGGTAAATGCCAGAACTGCGAGGATATTTCCAGGGGAGGGTCCCTGGATGTCATCGAGATCGACGGCGCTTCCAACCGGGGCATCGATGAGATCCGTGAGCTGAAAGAGAAGGTGAATTACAGCCCTATCCATTCCCAGTACAAGGTCTATATCATCGACGAAGTCCATATGCTCACCACACCGGCCTTCAATGCCCTGCTGAAGACCCTGGAAGAACCGCCCAGGCATATCATCTTTATCTTTGCCACCACAGAAGCCCACCTGATCCCGCTTACCGTGCTCTCCCGCTGCCAGAGATTCGATTTCAGGCGCATCACGACCCTGGAGATCAGCGGTCAGCTCGGGAAGATCTGTGAAAAGGAAGGCGTGAAAGCTGAAAAGAACGCTCTCTTTTTGCTGGCGAAAAGCTCGGACGGGAGCATGAGAGATGCCCAGAGCGCCCTTGACCAGCTTATTGCCTTCAGCGGGAACGAGATAACCGTCGACAAGGTAGGCAAAATGTTCGGCCTTCCGCTGACAGAGGTTTACCGCCATTATGTAAAATTCATCATGGAAAAGGATGTACGAAAGGGCATGGAACTCATCAACCAGCTTTATCAGCAGGGTGTGGACCTGAGGCTTTTTCTGGAAGGCCTGATCGATTTCCTGAGGGACCTTTTCCTGGTGAAGAACGGTATCGAGGACGAGGAGATACTGGATGAGAACAAGGAGGAGATCGGGAACCTGAAAGTACTGGCCCAGGATATGGACCTGGCGGTCCTGGACGAGATGATCAAGTATCTCATCACGTTCCTCCAGAATTTTAAATACACGGCCCAGTTCAAGATCCTGGTGGAGACCTCGTTCCTGAACCTGACGGATATCTCCCAGAAGATCAGCCTGAAGTTCATCTATGATTTTATCAAGGGTTTCGAGGAAACCGCGGAGAGGGGAGTCCTTGCCGTGAACAAAGCCGCTTTCCTGGAGAGCGCGCCTGTTGAGGACAGTCCGAAACCGCCTCTCCCGTCCAGCCCTGGTCCTTCCGGGGACAGCCCTGATCCTGATAAGGATAAAAATGACCTTTGGAACGTTTTTGTCAATAAGGTGGGGGAAAAAGGGAAAGTACTGGCCTCTTCCCTGAGGACAGGAGTGTTGAAAGCTATCCAGGATAATGAGATCACGATCCAGCTGAACAAGAAGCTGTATTTCGGACATTTGAACTCGCCCCCTGTTATGGATATCCTGAAAAAGATCGGAAAGGAATTATTCAATAAGGATTATAATTTTAAATTTGAGCTGAACGAGACTCAGGAACAGGAAGAAAAAGGAAAAGCGGAAGATCCCGTGATCGACAAGGCCAAGGCCATATTCCGGGGCACTATAAAGAAATAAACCAGGAGGAAGAGTTAATGATGGACGGTTTGAAGAATATTTTTTCCCATATCATGAAATTACAGGATAAAGCCAAGGAGATGCAGAGTAAGCTTGAAAAAAAGACAGTGGAAGCATCGGCCGGCGGGGATATGGTGACCGTGAAGATGAACGGGAAAAAACAGATAATCAGTTTTAAGATCAATAAAGAGGCCGTGGATCCCGATGACGTTGAGATGCTGGAAGACCTTCTTCTGGCAGCCTGTAATCAGGCTTATAAAAAGGTCACGGACCTTGTCACGGAAGAAGTAGGCAAGCTTACGGGCGGAGTGAACATTCCCGGCATGCCCGATATCTCCAATATGCTCTGAAGGAAAAGGTGAAAAGGAAGGGCTGTCCCTTATGACCATCAGCAGCCCTGGATGTTTGATCATATGACCAATTCAAATATAGAGGATCTCGTTCATTTGCTCTCCCGCATACCCGGGATCGGCCCCAAGAGCGCGGAAAGGATCACTTTTTACATTTTACAGGCCAACCGCCAG
>JAQTRT010000156.1 GCA_028711675.1 bacterium
CGTGAACAACACGGATAAAGCGGCGTATAAGGTACAACAAGATCTGGACTGGACCGATTACGCGAAGATCATCATGCAGATAAAGAACAACAGCAGCGATTACTGCTGTTTCAGCATGGGTATCCAGACAGGGAACGGATGGAAATGGTTTGAAACGCCGCAGACCCTGCTGAAACCGGGCCGCTCCACGGAAGTTGTCATCCTGCTCAACGCGCCTAATTTCAAGTCCGAAGAATCAGGATGGAATTACAGTACCTCTCTTTATGAGAAGAACATCGTGAAGAGCGTTAATTTCATGGTGTACGGCATGTTCGGCAAGACCAGCTCGGGGAAAGTGACGATCGAGAGCTTCCAGCTCATGAAAGGCAACCCCTACGTGCCGGTTAAACCGAAAAAATGATAAACTTTAAGTAACTTTGACGGGATGGAGTCAATGTTTACACTTTTTTTCATTCTCGCGATACATCCATGTGTCGCTCCGAGGGTTTCGCCGGGTTTTCACATCCTTGTGAAAACCACGGCTTTACAAACCGAAAAACTGTAAACATTGACTCCACCCCTGGCTATTGATCTGAAATAATGATATTCCCATTAATTTATATTTTTACGATTGTACGAAGAGGAACGGTATAAAATTTGTGAGCTGTTTTCTCTCTTATTAAAACATGAAAAAGAGAAGACAATTAATCAATAATATAATTGATTCATAAGGGAGTGTATACGGTCTATGAAAAAAATCATACTGATAGGTTCTGTCCTGATGATCTTAAGCCTGGCCCTGTCCCTCCGCGGATATGTATGGGAAGGATTTGAGAAAGAGAATCTGTGGCTCATTACAGCCGTGGAGGAGAATGCGGTCAATTCCATGAAAGTGGTCCCCTTTTACAGTACGGAAGGGGATAACGCCCTGGAACTGGACCTGGAAAAAACAAGCTGGGCTTTCAAAGGTTTCATTTCACGGGAAGGATTGTTCGACCTTTCCGGTATAGATGAGATACAGTTCGACCTGCTTTGTGAGATGCCGGTCTTTGCCGCTATCGGGCTCTCCACAGGAAAAAACAATGAATGGTTCGAAAGCAGACAGTTTGATCTGAAGCGGGGATGGAACAAAGACCTGAAAGTGGACCTCAGGGAGAACAAATGGAAGTCCAAAGCTTCCTTATGGGAGAATACGGTCAGTCCCCGGAATCTGAACGATACCAGGAAGATCGCGTTTACGTTCTTTAACGGGGATAAAGGGAAAGTATACCTGGAGAATATCCGTTTCACCGGGAAAGAGAGCATGAACCAGGCCTATACCATTCCTTATGAGCCACTGGATAAACTTCTGCTGACCAATGCTTTTTTCCTGCTGGACAACCTGTCCCCCGATCCTTCGGCATCGAAGTATTCGGGCGCCATCATGAAAAAGAGCAACAGCCTGGCCTTGCCGTACGTGAACGCGGACAGCATCAATAAATCGGTCTATCGTCTGGCACAGGACCTGGACTGGAGGAATATTTCGAAGATCAGGCTGAAGGTCGTGAACCAGTCCGATGAAGTTTGTTTCCTGGCCATGAGTTTTCAAACCCTTAACGGTATGATCTGGTATGAGACGCCCCAATACGGTTTAAAAGCAGGAAGGAACAATGAAGTCGTCCTGAACCTGAACGCGCCTTATTTTAAATGCGAGATGACCAAATGGGAATACAGTTCATTCTTATACAACAAGGACCAGATCAAATCCTTTAACTTTTTATTGTACGGCCCGGCCGGCCGCAGGATATCGGGCAGGACCGAGGTCATAGGTTTTGAACTTGTCAAAGGCCGGGAGTTCCTGGCTGTGAGGGAATCCGCTGCTCCTCTTTACATGACAAAACTGGATAAAAAGGATTACCGGAAACCTGCTTTGCTGAGAATGTCCGGTTTCCTCCCGGAAGTAAAAAAATACGATAAGTTCGAATTATCTTTTTATCTGACCAATCAGTACCGGAACCCTTATGATCCTGATGAGATCCAGGTGGAAGGTCTTTTCACAGGGCCGGACCGCAGGGTTCGCAGAGTACCCGGTTTTTATTTTGGCAATCCTTCACAGATGGAAGAGGAGATCAGGGACCCGGAACTTCAGTGGAGGATACGGTTCACTCCTCAGCTGGAAGGGAAGTGGGAGTTCAGGATCAGGGTGACCAATCTCCGGGCCGGGATCGAAGTTAAGGATAAAAAATGGTTTTTTTTCTGTAAAGCTTCGGAGAACGCCGAAGACGGCGGATTCATCAGTACAAGGGAGAACAGGTTTTATGACAGCAGCGGCAAGGTTTTTCATCCGTTCGGCCAGTCTTTGGCCTGGGTGGTACCGGATGATAAAACAAGCGTTCTGGGATATCTGAACAAGTTCAATAAAGCCGGGATCAATTTTATCCGCGTCTGGAACGTTGACTGGGGATGGACCGTGGAGTGGAGCAAACCCAGGGGTTTCGGACTGGGACGTTATCTTCCAAAGGATTCGGATGAGTTCGACAGGATCGTGGAGTTCTGCCAGGAGAAGGATATCCGTATCCAGTTCTGTATCAACAATTTCAGGGACCTGTGGCCCGGTTATCAGTGGGAGACCAATCCTTACAATGAAGTGAACGGCGGCCCCGTCAGGGGACCCCGCGCTTTTTTTACCAATGCAATAGCCAGGAAATTTTTCAAGCAGAAGATCCGCTATATCATCAGCCGGTGGGGATACAGCCCGGCGCTCTTTTCCTGGGAGCTTTTCAATGAGGTGGACCTCTCCACAGGATACGACGAGGACCAGGTGGCGCAGTGGCACCGGGAAATGGCCGGATACATCCGGTCCCTGGATGTGAATAAACATATGGTGACAACAAGCTTTTCGCGCAGGCTGGGTGGAGAAAAGACATACCGCCTTCCCGAGATAGATTATTCCCAGACCCACGTGTATACCGAGGATTTCCGCCAGGCTCTGTTCGAGATATCCCCAATGAAGATGAAAAAATTCGGGAAGGCCCATATCACGGGCGAGATCGGAGGCAGCGTGGAAACAGCGGAAGAGGAAGCCAGGGACGAGACAGGCATCAGAATTCATAACAGTATCTGGTATTCCTTCCTTTCCGGCGCGCCTTCCTCGTCGCTGTACTGGTGGTGGGACGAATATATCGGAAAGAACGATCTGTATCATCATTTTAGCGTGTTCAGGGAACTGACGGAAGGCTTTGATTATCAGCAAAGCCGGTCCATGGCCGTGAACATCGTCACCACGAACATCGGCGCGTATTTTTTTGCCCCTGTCCTGGACTGGGAAAAAGGCACGGGCTCTTGCTACGAGATGAAGAGGAACGACCTGGCAGGTGACGGTCTTCTCTCCAAATACCTCCAGGGCCAATACCAGAAAGAACTGATGCAGGAACCCGAGTTCAGGATCGATTTCCCGAAAGACGGAAAATTCATGATGGCCGTGGATACGGTCTCTTTCATGGGAGCCGGTTTTTCGGTCCTCCTGGACAACAAGCAGGTCCTGACCAATTCATTCCCTGAACTGAGCACGCGGACCGAGACTTCCTTGAACCGTGTATTTGAGATCGACGTCCCCAGGGGCCTGCACAGCATCAGGGTGAAGAATACAGGCATGGACTGGATCAAGGTCAAGTGGTTCAGGTTTACCAACTGCGTGCCGGATGTGGAGGCATACGCAATCAGGAGCAGGGATAAGATCTTTATCTGGGTCCGGAACAGGGAGTTCGATATTCAGAACGTTCTGGAGAACAGAGAGATCAAAGCCGGCGGCCGGGGTTCCGTGGAACTGGAGAATCCGTTCGGAAAAGAGGACCTGAGCATCCTCTGTTATGATGCCTGGAAAAAGGACCTTCTTGAGACGGGAAAGGCGGATATCACAAAAGAGGGGATCCGCCTGGAATACCCGGAGATAGAAAAAGATATCGTGATCGTTATACAAAGATCCGGTTCAGGTGAATTAAAGTAAGTGAATTTTTTTATTTTTTTACTTGACAAAACAAAAAAATATGTTATAATATACAATGAAATCGGTTTCGTGAAACGATTTTTATTAAAAGGAGGAGTTTCTCATGAAAAAGGTAATTATCAGTGTGTTAACGCTTGTTTTTATCCTTTCAGCCAGTTTTATCGTTTTAGCTAAAAAAGAAGCGAAAAAAAATGAGGTTTATTTCCTGATCCGCGGTACGCCTGCCGAGGTTGAACTCTGGAAAAAGGCTGTCAATGCTTTTATGAAAGAGAACAAGGGCATCAAGGTAAGGATGGAGCATACACCTTATAACGAGTACTGGACCAAGATCCAGACCATGATGGCCGGCGGACTCGCTCCGGATGTCATCTTCCTGGAATCGACACGCGTGGCTTCTTTCATTAAGATAGGCCAACTCCTGGCTCTGGATGATTATGTAAAAAAGGACAAGGAATTCAATAAGAATGATTTTTATCCCGAGTCTATCAATGCCTATATGTTTCAGAATAAATTATACGGTATCCCTAACGACATCGCCATTTACGCTATCTATTTCAATAAAGATATGTTCGACCAGAACGGTGTGAAATATCCCAACGGCACGTGGAACTGGGAAGAGTTCAAGAAGGCCTGCATTGCCCTGACAAGGGATGATAATAAGGACGGAGTGCCTGAGACCTTTGGTTTCAACATCGGATGGACATACTATCTCTGGATCTGGCAGAACTCCGGTGATTTTTATGATAATCCCAAGAATCCCACAAAGGCCGTGATCAATTCCCCGGAAGTGAAAGGTGCTCTCCAGTACCTGAAAGACCTGATCTACAAATACAAAGCCTCTCCTTCTTTTGCCCAGGCTTCCAGCTTCGGCAATTCAGCCGAGATGTTCATGACCGGCAGGGTAGCCATGATCATCGAAGGCCATTGGATGGTCCCCGAGTTCAGGAACATCAAATCATTCAAATGGGATGTGGCTGATATTACGGCAGCAGAACTTCCCAAAGGTAAAGTCAAGGCCAATTACGGCGCCGGTTCCTGTTTTGCCATTCCTAAAGTAGCCAGGAACCGGGAGAACGCCTGGAAGCTTATCAAATTCCTTTCCGGGGATAAGGGCCAGGAGATCCTGATCAAGAGCGGGCTTTCCACTCCGGCTCTCCGGACACCGAAGATCACAAAGCTCTTTCTGGACTCCAGGCCGCCGGCCAATAATAAAGTATTCCTGGACATGATCTCTTATGCCCATCTCCCGCCGCTCATTCCCCGGTATAATGAAATGAGCGATACCATGTACCGTGAGCTTGATTCTTTCTGGCTGAATGAAAAGAGCGCGGATGAGGTTCTCAAGACACTTGAGAAGAAGCTGAACGAATTCATCAAATAGTTTGAAAGGATTAAGTGAGAGACCGGGACTCTGTTCCGGATGATAAAATGGCAGTGCAGGGATTCCTTTAATTGAGGTATCTCCGCACTGCTTTTTCAGATATTTTTTTTGCCCGTTTTATGAAAACGGTTTCACTAAAACCTTTGTCTTTGAGGTCTGAAAATAAAAGATCCCGGGCAGTATTTTTTTATAGGAGAAGAACTTTAAGGTTATGGAGATTCCAAAGGGGTAAAAAGTTTGAAAGGTTCGAAAATGTTCGCCTTTAAAACCTTTACTGCCTTTGTAACCTTTATGGCCTTTTAATATAACAAGGAGGTTAATATGTTATATCCAAAAAAAGATGTGGTGAAAAGGTATAAAGGTAATCCTATCCTGGGACCTGACAGCCTTCCTTATTCCATTCAGGGTATCTATAATTCCGGGGCTACGAAATATAAGGATAAGTATATCATGCTCCTGCGCGTGGAGAGCATCGATATTACCAATTATTTTTTCGTGGCAGAAAGCCGGGACGGCTATGATTTCAAGGTGAAGGAGAAGCCTATCGAACTCATCGGCGCCGGCGAGGAATACGCCAAGTACACCAACCAGATGATCTATGATCCCCGCATCACGAAGATAGGGGAGACCTATTACATCACGTTCGCGTGCCACAGCTCGTGGAGCGTGAGGATCGGTATGATCAAGACCGATGATTTCGAGAAATTCCACTGGGTCGACTTTCTTTCCGAAGTGGATAACCGGAACTGTACGCTCTTCCCGGAAAAGATCAACGGCCTTTATGCGCGGCTCGACCGGCCTATCCTCCCCAATGACCACGGCGATATCTGGATCAGTTATTCACCGGACCTGATCTACTGGGGCAGGTCCAAATGCATCATGAAACACGGCGAGCACGGCGGCTGGAACTGGATCAAGATCGGCCCGGGCGCGCCGCCCATCAAGACCAAACACGGCTGGCTCGAGATATGGCACGGAGTGCACCAGATGTGCAAAGCCCAGTACGTGTATCATCTGGGCGCCATGCTGCTTGATCTACAAGATCCGTCCAAGATACTGGCCTGCACCAAAGCGCCTATCCTGTCGCCTGTCACGGATTATGAGAGGATCGGTATATCTTACAGTGTGACGTTCACGTCCGGAGCCATCCTGGAGGATAACGGCGAAGTGAAGATCTATTACGGCGCCGGCGACACCTACCAGTGCGTGGGCACGTCCACCGTGGACGACCTGGTCGACGCGTGCTATAACCGGTGAAACAGGAAAATAGGGACGATCCAGCCACAAAGACACGAAGGCACGAATTAGTTATATTTTAATGATTATTTTTCATGTTTCATCAGGGAAAATCCTGGTTTTATGCTGATCCCTGTTGCCTTAAAATTATTTTTGTGTCTTAGTGCCCTTGTGGCTATCTTAAAGATGAGGAGGTCGAACCCATGAAAATTACAATTAAAGACATTGCCATGCGTGCTGATGTTTCACCGGGTACGGTCTCCAAGATCATCACGGGTAAATATAAGTTTGATAACGTAAAGATCAGCCAGGAAACTATCGAGAAAGTGAACAAGGTTGTTAAGGAGCTGAACTATGTACCCAATTACGGGGCACGCGTCCTGAGTACGGGCAAAACCTTTACCATCGGCATCTGCATGCCCAAGTCCAGGCATAAAAATTTTCATCTCGAGCATTATTATTCCCGTATCATCGACCGCATTGAAAAAGAAGCAGTCCATACCAGTTATGATATCCTTCTCATTAATTTCGACGCATATATAACCAAATTCGACACAAAAAGGATCGACGGCCTTATCATCATCGAGCAGTGGGAGGATGACAAGGAACTGGAGGTCCTGGTCGAGGAGAAGAGGAAGTTCGTGGTCATCAATAATCTCATGGACCGTCCTTCCGGGATGACCAACGTGAACATCGATAACCGAAAAGGCATCCGGGACGCGGTCCTCCATTTCAAGGATAACGGCCATTCGTCCCTTGCTTTTATCGGCGAATGTATTGCTAATTCCCAGTGGAAAGAACAGAAGCTCAGGCTCGACCATTTTATTTCCATCCTGGAGAAAGAGGGCATGAAGGCTGATCCCAATCTTTTTCTGCTGGGCGAAAAGAAAGAGATCTCCGGGAAGA
>JAQTRT010000157.1 GCA_028711675.1 bacterium
TGATCGCCTCGAAGCTGGATTTCTTTGTTAACATCGTAGTGAGGCCGGAGAACCTGGATGACCTCAGGGGAAACGTGGCCTTTCTGATCAGTCAGGGTGTGAGATACATCCGGCTCTCCTACGCCCTGGGTGTTTTCTGGGACCAGAAAGCCATAAAAAAATTCTTTAACCTGATCACGGAAATGTTCACCCGGCACCGGAAGAACAAGCTTCTCGTCGATATCGAACACTGCACCGATGAACCCCTTATCGCCTGCAGCGCCCTGACCGTGATGCCGGACCAGGAACTCCTGCTCGGGACCGCTTATCCGTTACTGGAGTTCTTCCCCCATATCAGGGAAGCGAACTCGTACGGCCGGCTGGATGACTATACGAGCCTCGGACAGATCAAGCGGAACAAGAGAAAAGAGATCAGGAAGAGCCTGGAGTACCTGAGTAAGAAGGATGACAGGGAATTTTTCCTCTGGGCCAACAATATCCACATGGGGATCCTCTATGAGGAACTGTTCAACCAGCTGGATAACATACCCACCCACAGGAAGCTCAGGAAGGAAGAAACCCTGTTCCGTATGTTATTCTGATACCATCGTCCCGCAGAGCTTATTGAACCATGAATAAAAAGAGACAGAAACATGATCCGAGACCCGGGTATTGGACCGATCCTTCCGGCCTGACACTGATCCGGAAAACAGCTGACTCCAGGATCTATATCGCAAAAGGCGATGATGAATATATCATTAAAGAATACTTCATACCCGGCATAGCGGAAAACGAATACAAGATACTCTGTTCCCTTAAAAAGAACAATTATAAGTACATCCCCGGCGTCTTCCTGAGGGAAAAAGGAAACAGGACATTCCTGATCGAAAAGGCCATTAAAGGAGATCCCATAAAACTGGAAACTGCCGGTCCGGACGATCTGGACCTGCTCTGCCGGTCTCTTGCCGGATTGCACAGGATCAGGCAGACTGGAAAAAAGAAGCTTGGCGGTTTTTTAAACAAAGGACTTTCCATCGTAAAAAAAGGATTGGACGAAATCAAATCCTGCATGGAAACGCTTTCCTTCAAGGACCTGCGGAAACTGCACATGCGGTTAAAAAGATATTTTCATACTTTCGAGAACCTTCCTCTTCTACGGAAGATCAAGCACAGGAAGATCCGTTACTCCATGGTCCACGGCACGCTGCAGACCGGGCATCTTATCAGACAGAAAAACAGGATTTATTTGATAGACTGGGAATCAGGCGGTTTTGGGGATCCTCTCTATGACCTGGCTTGTTTATTGAAGCAGTTGACCGCTAAGAACAGAAAGCTGTTCCTGAAGACCTATCAAAACACTTTGAACGTGACGGATGATCCCGCTTCTTCGAGGATCCAGATATACCAGCTGCTCAGCTTGTTCATAAAAACCGCATCTGCCATGATAAATTTAATGACCTACAGGCCTTTCGCGTACTATAATGCGCTGTACGACACTGCCCAGAAAAACTCGCTGATCCATGATCTGGAGATGATCAGGAAAGGCCTCGGCGTTTTTCAATTGCCCCGCAGCCGTTGACAGGATAAGGGTCCAAATCGAAAAAATGCATCCACAGAAAAGAAAAAACCTGATACAGCCCGTTCCCAAGAACAAGATCCTTCTTTTTAAGAACATCTCCGGTCTTTCCGGAGCCCGGGGAGAAGGATGGAGCCTTGCCTCGCTTTATCTCTCCTCGGCGCTGAAAAAAGCGGGATACCGGGTGATCATCAGTACTTCCCGGATCTCCCTGGAAAAGAACGGGTTCATCACAGACCCGGATGGTCTAAAGAAGATCTTAAAGGAAAATCCGGACATTAATTTCATCGGCATTACTCTCTGGGAGGCTTATTTCGAAAAAGCCCGGGCCTTGATACGCTTTTTAAGGGAAGCAACCAGGGCTTTCATCGGTGTGGGCGGGATCATGCCGACCCTGACGCCCCGGCATGTCCTGACGCATCTGCCTGACATAAATTTCCTCGTCAGAGGGAGCGGTGAAGTCATATTTCCCCGTCTGGTCAGGGCCCTGGACAGGATGAACATCGATTCTCCCTTATCCGAAAAGGTCCGGAAGGACCTCTCAGGACTGAAGGGACTTATCTTCAGGAACAGGGACGTACTCCTCTCCCTGGACGACCATCATATCAACCGCCTCCGGGACACACCGGACCTGATCGATCCATCCTTCCTGAAAAAAGAGGACCTCAATGACGGCCTGTTCCTGTATACCTCATCAGGCTGCGCCAACAGCTGTTCTTTCTGCTCCTCTCCCGACAGAGGGAAGTTCCACGCTCTCAGCAGCGCCAGCCTGTTCTCCCTCATTAAAAGATACAGCCTTTACTTAAAAAAAATATATAAAGGACGCGTCCCTTCCCCGGCTTACCGGCTGGCTTTTTATGACGATGATTTCCTGACCGATCCAAAAAGGGCCATACGGTTTTTCCGCTCTCTGAAAAAAACGCCGTTCAGGATCAATTTTTTCCAGACCGGCATCAATGCTTTTTATCAAAGGCCCGGCATAAGTTCCGCTGACAGGCTCCATCAAACGCTTTTCCGTACTCTCTCCCGGGACCTGTTCGATCAGAATAAAGAGACCGGTATCTACATCGGGCTTGAGAACCTTTCCGGGGAAGAGCTGAAACGGCTGAACAAAGGATATGACCTTTCCCGGGCTGAAAAGGTCATCAGCGCCCTGGCCGCTAAAGGGATCAATACAGCCTATCACTTTATTGCCTGCAACCAGATGAGCACCCCGGACGATCTGTTCGAGAACCTGCTTGAATTTTCCGTGCTGCAGGTATTGTACAGAAAACAGTTCAGGGTCCTGACGCCCATTGTGCCTTACCTGGTATCCTTCTACCCGACCGTGAGCTATAAACGCATCCTCCGTGAAAAAAAGGAAAAATTCCTTAAAGTGAGGAAAATGCTGTCGGTGAAAGGCCGTCCGGAATATGATTATCCCCTCATGGACCATGATATTCCCGTGAACGCGAACGTGCGGAGGCTTATCCCTTTTCTCTCCCGTCTGTTCCTGACGGAAAGATCCTATCACAGGATACTGGACAAGAGCCTGCTGGAACTCCTGATCATGAAAGAGAAGGATTCCCCGGACCCGGGCCTGGACAGGGTCATTGAAAGATACAGGGATTACCCGGAGATCATTTTCCAAAGGACAGGTTACCGGATACCGAATGACAGGAACAACCTTCAGCTGATGATAACCAGAAGATGCCAGCTCCGGTGCCGATACTGCCCCATTATAAAAAAAGACGCGGACATGGATGTGAAAAGCCTGTACCGGGCCATCGACCTTCTTTTTACATCGGCCCGGAAGGAACTCCGGCTCGATTTCACGGGCGGTGAACCTCTCCTGAGATTCGACCTGGTGAAAAAAGGCGTGGAATACGCCAGGTTCAAAGCGCATAAACATGACCGGAAGATCTCCTTCTACATGGTCTCCAATCTTATTGCCCTGAACGACCGGATCGCCGATTTCCTTTCAAAAGAGGATTTTTTCCTTGAGATCTCCCTGGACGGCCGGGAACAATGCCATAACACATACAAGACCGGGAAGGAAAAGAACATCAATCCTTACCGGTTGACCACTGCTTCCCTGGCTAAAATTCTCAGGAGAAAGATACGCCATTGCGGTGTCATGGTAACGGCTCCTTCGAACGTGGAACAGATGGTCCGGAATTTCAGTCACCTGCTTCAGCTCGGGATCAGAGAGGTCAGCATCAATTATGCCATGGCCTGGCACTGGTCACGAAAAAAGACCGGGGAATTTTTAAGCCAGCTGGAATATATCCGGCGGAAATTCTCCGGTTTACTGAAAAAAGGAGCTGTAAGATTAAGCAACCTGGAAAGCCGGACAGAACCGGCCATCCTCAACAACGAGATCATGGTTGACACGGACGGAATGGTTTATCTTTTAACCGACTGGCTCTTTGAAAAAAGGACCGGAAAAAAGGTCCGGCCTTTGGGGGATGTGACCGCATTCCAAGACCTGAACCAGGTTCCTACCGGTGAATTCCACGCCCTTTACCGGATGCTGAAGATATACCAAGACCCGGATATCAGGAAGATCATATTCAACAACCTGGAGATCGGGAATTCGGTAAAGGACCATTTCAAATGAATAATTCCCCACCCAGCCGCCTCATCCTTCTGGCCACGCATGACTGCACGCTGAGATGCGGTTATTGCCGTGTTAAAAAATTCCGCGCTGCCATGAGCACGCGCGTCCTTTACCGGGCCATCGATCTTTTATTCCGTTTCAACAGGAAAAAAGTCCAGCTCCAGTTCTTCGGCGGTGAACCGCTTCTGGAATTCGGCCTGATCAAAAAAGGAACAGCGTACGCTGAAAAGCAGGCAAAACGCATCGGTAAGCAGGTTGACCTTATCCTGACCACCAACGGCACGCTTTTGGACGGGGAAAAGAGAGCCTTCCTTAAAGAGCATAATTTCCTGGTCGAATGCAGCCTGGACCCGGAAAAGATCCGCCATCATAAAAAAAGCAACGACGTGATACGGAATTTCCAGGCGCTTGACCGGGCAGGCATCCCCCATTATTTTATCAGTGTTTTCGCGCCCCGTGATGTGCCTTTTCTTTATGCTCATTTCAAAGACCTTGTTGATTGGGGATTTAAAAGGATACAGCTGAATTACTGCCTCGGGACTGACTGGAAAACAGATGAGATACGGGAGTTGTTCAGGCAGTACCGGAAGGTCACGGGCTTTTTAAAAAAAAGGAAGGACGTGGACCTGATCAACCTTTCTTCTTCAAGAAAAGAACCGGTCATCCTCAACGCTGAACTGACAGTGGATGTCAACAGCGACCTGTACTGGGAATTCGGCGGTTTTCTGGAGGAGGATTTCTCCTCTCTGAAAAAACGGTCCCTCATCGGAAAGATCAATGATGTGAAAGGAGATTCCCCTTGTTCTCTGACCCCTTCCCTGGCGCTCCGTCTTCTCCTGGACATCTATGAGGATAAAAAGAGCAGAAGGATCATCGGGAACAACATTATCCTGGGAAGGGCTGTCGGAAGGTTCTTCCAAAAATATAAAAATGAGAATACGGAATAGCACTTCATGCGACATGACACTGACCCTTTCCTGCAACAATAAATGCCTTTTCTGCCCCAGGAAAGATTTTTTAAAATGGATCGTCTGCGGCTCCTGGAAAGAGATCGTCCGGGAGATAAAGGACGTCAGCCGCCGGAGCAGGAAGATCGTGCTCACCGGCGGGGAAGTTACTGTTTACCCGGGTCTTTTCAGGGTCCTGAACATCTGCCGTAAAGTTTTCCGCGACATCGAGATCATTTCCAACGGCCGGAAAATGAAGGAGACGGCATTTCTTGATAAGCTCATCGGCTCAGGGGCCAACGCATTCGCCATTTCCATTTACAGCCTTTCCGATGCGGTTCACGATACCATCACAGGCGTCAAAGGGAGCTGCCGGGAGACGAAAAAGGGGATACTTAATCTGATCAAGGCCCGCAAGACCCGCAGGATCACAATAAGGATCAATACCACTTTAAGCGCAGGGAACGCCCTCCACGCCGTTGACATGATAAAAAAGCTTTATCTCCTCGGCATAAGGGATTTCATCATTGCCGAAGAGATCATCCTGAACAAAAGAAGAAAGGCCCTGGACCTGCAGGGCATCAGAAAGGCCCTGGAAGACGTAAGCCGTTTAAAGTTCAGGGACATCAGGATTGTCCTGAAAGGATTCCCTCCGTGCCTGGTCAGGGATCTGCGTAATCCTTTCATCCGGTATGAACCGTACGGGCTGGAAAGCTGCATAAAAAAAGGATGGAGACAGGAGAAGTACACAGAACGGTTCCGGGGAAATTTCGCTAAATTAAAAAAATGTTCCGGCTGCTCCCTGGATAAACATTGCCCGGGTTTCCAGAAATATTATCCTGATGCGGGCCGGTTCATCCGGCCGGTTTCATGATGACAAAGGAGTATAGAACGATATTTTCCCTATGAAAAATCTCACGGTATTGATCAATCCGGCCAATCCTGATCCGCCGCCCAATTATTTTGGACCGCCTTACAGTTTAAGCCTGATCGGGGCTTTCCTTTTAAAGAACAAAAAACCTGTCAGGGCTTATGATTATGACCAGCAGGCGTTTTCCGTCAGGGAGATCATGAAAAAGGAGAAGCCGGGGTATATCGGGATCACGATCCAGAGCTGTACGCGCGGCTCCGTATATGAACTGATCAGACAGATCAGGCAGATCGACAGTTCCGTCATCATTATCCTGGGCGGCCCGTTCGCGTCCCAGTATTACAGCCTGCTCCTGAAGAACTTCCCTGTTGATTACGCTGTTATCCATGACGGGGAAATGACCTTGAATGAACTATTGGACTGTCTGGAGAACAAGGGCGATGTCCGGAAGGTCAAAGGTCTGGCCCTTCGGTCAGGAGGGAAAATCATTTTTACCGGCGAGAGGGAACAGATAAAGGACCTGGACCTGCTCCCTTATCCGGCCTTTCACCTGTTCAGGGGTTTCGACAGGAAAATTAATTCTATAAAGAAGGCCGGGGCCAGGTCTATTCTTGGGAAAAGATGCGTTTATTTCAGGAATTCCCTTATGCTCCTCTCTTCAAGAGGCTGTGTTTTTCATTGTAATTTCTGCCCCATGAGCAAGGTCTTTGTCAATAAGATACGATACCATTCTATCCGGTATTTTACAGATATGGTTCAATATTATTATAAGAAACACGGGATCACGAATTTTATCTTTGGCGATAATAATTTCACCATGGACCGGGAAAGGGCTTCCGGGATATGCCGGGAGATCATCAAACGGAAATTACACATCAACTGGAGCTGTATGACCAGGAGCGACAGCATCACCCGCGCCCTTTTAAAGGAAATGTCGCGGGCAGGCTGTTATGAGATCTTCTACGGAGTGGAGAGCGGTTCCCCGGATGTCCAGAGAAGAACAGGGAAGAACCTCGATCTGCCCCTGACCCAAAAAACCGTTCAATGGACGGAAGAGGCGGGGATACAGTGTTCTCTGATGCTCATGGTGGGCAACCTGGGCGAAACGAGGGAGACCATCCGGCAAACACTGGCTTACGTTAAAGAAATGACTCCCAGCAATATCATGATAAAAACAACCAGGGTCTATCCGGGCACGAGGATACATGACCTGTTCGAAAGCAAGGGCCTCCTTCCGAAAAATTATTATCTCACCTCTGAATCCGATCCTCCTCTTTTCACACAGGAGCATACTGTCCGGGAATTTAAGGAATTCGAAGAGATGCTCAGGCCCAGGACCACGCGCATTGAGATAAACCGTTCCTGCAATAATCATTGCGGCTTCTGCGCTCCGGACCGGAAGACGGGAAAGAAAAGCCTTGATGAGATCAGGAAAGAGCTGATCCTGGCGTCCCGGAGGGGAGAAGAGGTTGTCCTGACCGGAGGCGAGCCCCTTCTACGGAATGATATTTTTC
>JAQTRT010000158.1 GCA_028711675.1 bacterium
TTCAGCCTTCATCGGGTCTTCCGGTTTCCGTGTCCTGTTGTGATAGGATTCGATCTTGCCTGAGATCTGAAGAAGGTTGAAGATGGAAGCATCGAGGACCGCGAACAATCTTTCAACATCGGCCTGCTGCCCTTGGTTCTGCATCTTCGACAGTTCGGAGCTCAGGGAATCCAGTTTGGAGACGATCTGTTTCTGGTTCCTGACGGATTCCTTCTGGTTCTTTGAATGAAGGGCGTTCCTGGAGTTCTGGAAATTTTCATTGATCCCGGAGTTCTCCTGCTGCCTGTTGATCTGGTCCATGGCCTTTTCCAGGCCGTTTTTTTCGCCTTTCATCTCCTGCTGGAATTCCTCCATGGATTTTTTCAGGTCCTGATACTCCTTCCGGATCATATCCTGCGTGTTCTTAAGCTGATCCTGGTCCGACCGCCGGTCCAGGGTCTTGTTCAGCAGTTCCTGCTGTTTTCGGGCCAGCTCATCAGCGGTCTTTTTAAAACCTTCCACCTTTTTCTGGTTCTTGACGGATTTCAGCATCTCCAGCGTTTTGTCCAGCCGTTTCAGTATTTCCTCCTGTGTCAGCTTCTGGCTAAGCATCTTCTTTTTCATCTCTGACAGCTGGACGTTCTTCAGGACCTCGCTCAGTTTATCCATGGATTCCTTCATCTGTTTGTTCATCACTTCATTCAGCAGCTTATGGATGTCCTCCATCTTTTTAATGACCTCGGTGGAATGGAGGTTCTTTTCCCGTACCTTCTCGGTCGTTTGTTTCAGTTTCTCATTGAGGGTCTCCAGGGATTTATTGATCCGGGACTGGTTCTCTTTCAGCTTTTCCAGCTGTTTCTTCTCTATATAGGAAAGATTTTCCTTGCTTTCCATGTCCTTGAGCATCTTGTCGGTTTCCTGATATTGTTCTTTCTGTTCGCGGATGAGCTGTTCCAGTGTCACGACATTCTTGGCGCTCTCTTTATCAGCTTGTTTATACATATCCTCCATGGTGGGGAAACGGATATAATATTTTCTGCTGTTGACGGTATGGCTTTCCGGGGGAGTATAGCCGTCATAGACCCGGGCAAAGTACTCGATCACATCACCCGGGATGAAGGAGAGTTTGCCCAGGTCCCATACGGTAGTGTGCGTAAGGGAAGGCTGCCGGGGGATATTAAAATCGATCTCTTCCTGTCCGGTCTCTATGAGGGATTTATTAATTTTATAACATAGTTTTAATTGAGCCACGGCATAATCATCCCGGGCGGATATTTCCAGGGGAATGAGAAGGTCGTCTTGAAGGCTGATGTCCGTGCCTGGTTTGATGATCTCCACTTCAGGAGGATTATCCGGGTTCACTATGACCGAATACCGGACAGAGGCCGGGTCCGTGTTGTCGTTGATGTCCGTGATCTGGATGTGGTACTTGCCCGACTGATCGAGCTGGAATCCTCCTGAGAATCTGTTCTCGGAAACAGCCAGCCTGATCCTTCTGCTGTTATAAAAAAGAACGGCTTCCTGGAGGTTGTTGTTCACGTCCCCGGAGATCTGAACCCTTGTTTTCTCTACAGCCTCGATGTTCCCGTTATCACTGATGGTCCTGGGTTTTAGCTGGGTATAGGACGGATAGATATACGTGATCCTGAGGTTCCGGATGATGGGCAGCCTGATCATCCGGAGGGAATAAGAAGGGGTCCTGATCCCGATGTTGTCCCGCGTCTGGATGGTGAGGGCATGATACTGAAAACTGTTGTAAATAGGATTGGATGTGTGTTCATACATGCGGACCTGGTTCGTCCCGATGTTGGTGGTCTTCAGAAAATTAAAATCATCCCGGATGACCTTATGTTCCGGTGATTCCAGGACCAATACGGGTTTTTTAACCTGTCCGAAGGCATAGAGGATAAAACGGACTGTGGATCCTTCCAGGACCTTGATGTCCCGGGGCTGGAGTTCTGTCCGGACGATAACATGGGAGTATTTGATTCTGTATTCCGGATTAACGAACCTGTTCAGGCTTAACAGGAAATTAGCGGGTACCAGGAAATAATAGGAAAAAAGAAGGATAAGGGCGATCAAACATTGAAGGCCGGCAGCTTTGAGGTTAAAATAAGGCAGCAGGTCCTTCCACCGGACCTTCTTCAGGTTCTCGGTTGCTGTGCGGAACAGGTTGGAAAGGTAGAATCCGTCATACCGGCTATCGTGCCGCAGTTCATATCCGCTGATGATGGTATCCTTGAAAGAGTAACGGTCTTCCATGATTTTCAGTATATTCTCCGGCCTGATCCCCTTCAGGCAGCGGATGGTCCGGACTATTAACCGGACAGCAAGGATAGCAAAGAGGATGATGTTCAGCCAGCGGAAGAAAAGGTTGAAGTTCAATATATTATCGATCAGGGCAAAACCGGTGAACCACAGGCTGGCCAGGAATAAACCCCCGGCTGCGCTGAGGAATATCTGAAGGCAGAGATAAACGGAGTAGTGAAAATAAACTTTTAATTCAAAGGATTTGGTGTTCACGTTAAAAATATAGATAATAAAATAGTTATGTCAAATAAATAACAATAGAAACGCAGCCGGTTAATTTATTCCTTTCATCATCGCCGTAAGGGCATTAAAGGAGTAAAAAGGCGGTTAAAGTAATAAAGGATTAAAAGGCTGTAAAGGTTAAGATTTAAAAGATTTGTCTTTGCCTTTAAAACCTTTACTTCCGTTATAACCTTTTCTGCATGTCCCGGCGGCGGAAATATAAAATAATTCCTTTTGACTTTATACTTGGTTTTTTTATAATTTGCATATGGTCATTAAAATCAAGGTCATCCCCAATGCTCCAAAAGATAAGATCGGGGACAGGATGGGCGAGTTCACCAAAGTATATATTACCGCGCCGCCCGTTGATAACAAGGCCAATCTGCATCTTGTCAGTTTTTTAAGCGGACAGTACAAGGTAAGCCGGAGCCGGATCAGGATCATCCGCGGGGAAAAGTCTCCGTACAAGACAGTGGAAGTCTCGGGGATGTGAGGCAATCCGTTCCTTTCCGGGTTTCATTTGAAGATATCATATTTATAGACCGTAAGGCCTTTCTGCTTGGCCATGATCAGGGCGTTCTCCTCGAAATAAGGGGCGATGACGACAACATACCGGGCTTTATTCCTCTTGGACCGGATGATGAAAGAATTCAGTTCTTCCAGGTCAATGGACTGGCTCTTCCGTGTGATATGCACCAGAAAGAGGTTGAAGAGCTCGGTGTTCTTCTGTGATATGCAGATGTATTCCAGGTTCTTATCCTCTTCCATGATTTTCAATTTGATGATGTAAGCCATTTTTTCAAGCAGGTGCTCGCATTTTTTAATGAACTGGTCCAGCGGCATGGAAATGATGCTGCGTATGCTGCTGTCCTTGGCGATCCTTTCATAAAAAAAGAGTTTTTCCTTGACAGGCTGGAAGAAAGGGGCATAATCGCTGATCCGTTTCCATATTTCAATGGCGGTATCCAGATTGCCTTGGGCCTCATAGGCGCTTCCCAGAATATATTCAATATTAGCGATGAACTTGCTCTCTTTCTTTTTTATGTTCTTTAAGAATGTTTCCAGGGCATTGATGGTGGAATCATAATCTTTCAGATAGTAAAAGCACTGGCCCATGAAACTTTCCAGTTCTGACCGGTTCAGATATTCATCTTCCACGCTCTGGAAATACTTCAGGGCCTGGTCATACTGCCGGGTAAAGAAATAAAGCTTGCCAAGCAGGAAATCGGAGTTGGGCGTCCGGAAGCCGCGCTCCATGGCCAGTTTCATCTTCCTTTCCGCGGCGGGGAACGCCGAGTGATTGAAGTCGATGAGGGCATCCAGGTAGTATATCTCACCGTCATCGGTATCAAGCGATTTGACCTGCTTCAGGAGAAGGCCGGCTTCCTTGTAGCTTTTTTCCTGGATAGCCGTTTTAATGGCGTTCTTCACTGCTGGGAGGGAGAGGCTGTTGTGTTTTTTCAGGAGCATGAACTGGATCACGGCCTTGTTGAATTCCCCTGTTTTTTGGTACAGGTAAGCCAGGGTCTCCCTGACCTGGACTTCCGTGATGTCCTTTGTGAACTTATTGCTGTACAGTATGTCATACAGATACATCTGGGCCAGGATATACTGGGTTTTTTTTATGTACAGATTGGCCAGGATCCAGTTGGCCTGGGTATTGGTACGGTCGAAACTGACAATGAAAGAGAGGATCTTGATGGCTTCCGGTTCATTATCCTGTTCCAGCAGCCTGACGGCTGTCCTCAGCTTTTGCGGAATAGAGAAGAGGAAGAGGAGGTAGCGGATGTAAAATAACAGGATCAATGCGGTCAGGAATATCCCTATAATAAATATATACATATTGGGTTTTATTTCAAGACGAGGATCTTCACTTCTTCCTTCATAGTCTTGAGCAGTTCCAGATTCTGGTTCAGCAGGGGTAAAAAGGTTTCGGAAATGTTGTTCTGTTCCGAGTTCAAATAGGATTCATCCAGATAGATATTAAGCATTTTAGTCTTCAGGTCCACCTGCTGGTTAAGGATGAAGAACTGGTTCTGCTTGATGATGGTGAAGAAGCGTTCCGCGGCTTCCATGAACTCGTTCTGGCTCTTCGTCTCCAGAAGCTTCAGGTAGATATTCTTTTCCGGGCTCCGGCTCCAGGGTTCATAGTTCCGTGAATTCTCGGTAAAAAGGAAATTGATCTGTTTTCTCAGGAATTTCTGGTGGCCCGGGTCCGCTATCTTCAACAGATCCGGGAGATACAGCAGGATGAACCCGATGTGAAGATTGAACCGCCGGGCATGGTTGATGATCTCCTGGGCTTTGACCAGGAATTCGTTGTATTCATAGATCTTATAGAGCTTGTGCACGCTGCTGACAAAATTTTCATAGGCCATGAAGAAGATATTGGTGAAAATAATATGATAAAAGAAAAGAAATATTTTAGAGAGGGATATTGAGCTCAGGAGCAGAAGGAGCAGGACAGCGGAAAGGAAAGGCAGAGAATTGTCCTTGCTGATGCCGAGGAGAAGGAAGATGAGACCTATGATGAGGAGGGAATGGAGGAGGAATTCCAGGAATTCCATGATCCTTTTTTTATATGTCCGTTTTACGAATTTATCCTCCTGCCCCGATATCTTCCGGCAATATATCAAAGAATGAATAATGAAGATCGCGGGAGTAAGTATGCCCAGCAGAAGGGAGGTCTTCGGGCCGGGAAACCGGGAAAAGGGATGGCGGAATAAATAATGAAAGGTCAGCATGAATAAAAAACTAAGATAAAGATAATTGATCAGACCCAACAGGAGTCCGATTATGATATTTTTAAATTTCATGCTTTCAATCTATCATTATATAAATTACTGTCAATGAAAATCTGGCATGGGGTGATTATTGAACCAAATGTTTTCCCGTAGCCCCGTACCTTCAGGTACGGGGATTGTCATGACCGGCAGGTCTAAAGACCTGCCGCTACAATATTACCCCCCCCCCTTATCTTCCCGATGATTTTTATTGATAATAGAATAAAAACAAATAGATTAAAGGCATGTTATTGGCAGTTGACATAGGCAATACTAATATCGTTGTGGGCTTGTTCAGCAAGGATAAGCTTATTCAGAAATGGCGTATCTCAACGGATATCAATAGGACCGAGGATGAATACAGCCTGGTCATCAGGAGTTTACTAAAAGATACCAGGATCGAGAATGCCATTTTTTCCAGCGTCGTACCGGACCTGGATAATACGTTCAAGAAACTGATACAGAAGTATTATCGCATCACGCCTTTGATGGTCTGCTATAAGATGAACCTGGGTATCCGTATCAAATATTCCCGTCCCGAAGAGATCGGAGCGGACCGGCTGGTGAACGCCGCGGCCGTGGCGCAGGCCTATCCCCTGCCGGCTGTCATCATCGACTTCGGCACAGCCACCACGTTCTGCTATCTGGATAAGAAGAAACAGTATTATGGCGGTCTGATCCTGCCCGGTATCCCCTTGATGCTTAAAGCTCTTCACCTGGGTACGGCCAAGCTGCCCATGGTGGAGATCAAAGAAACGGATTTTATCATCGGTAAAAGCACGGTCGAGAGCATCCAGTCCGGCGTATTCCACCAGACCGTAGGCGCGATCAATTACATCGTAGACCTGATCCGGAAGAAATACAGTAAAAAGGCAGGTGTTATCCTGACCGGCGGCCTGGGAAAGCTTTTTTGCGGCCATATCAAAGGACGTTCCATGATGGACCCTGACCTTACTTTAAACGGTCTTAATATCATCCACGGCCTGAACCGGTAATGTCGTTCGATCTGTTCTGCCGGATGAGGGCAGCTTTTATCGTTTCTCCGGAGCGGAACGGACCATTATTTCATTTGACTAAAAAATAAATTATTATATTATTATGACAATGAGGAAAATCGTATTTTTTATTCTTTTAACAGGCCTGCTGGGCTGCGCCTCCAAGCCTGAGATCCTGAAGGAACTTTATCCTGTTGAAGGGGATAATATCCAGATCACCCGGAATGAGGTGACGCAGGAACAGGAGAATATCCGGATAACGGTCCGGTTCCTGAACCAGGTGGAACTGACCAAGATAGCGGAACAGAACAACCCTTATCTTGAGGGGGAAACCCCTCTCCTGACGACCTTTAAGATCATGATCGAGAACAAACGGAAGGCTAAGATCGCCTTCAGGATAGAGGATGCCGTGCTCCTGGACGGCATGAGCAGCCAGTTCAATGCCCTGACCTATGAATCCTTTAAGAACCTTTATCCTTCCACGATCTATCAAAAGTATGAGTACTCATTCATCTTTGACAGATATTATATTGATTCCGGCCTGACCGATGATTATTATAAAAGGAAGAAAGTGGCCAGGACCTTGTTCAAGGGAGGGAAGATCTTCCCTGATGTCAAGGTGGAGGGGATCATTCCCTTTGACCGGATCAGCGAACGCGCCAAGAATATTACCCTGATCCTGACCGATATTAAGCTGTACAAGGAACAGGAAGCAGGGTCTTCGGAAGAAATAAAAGAGGATGTTCTGGAGAAGGATCTGGAGGTCAGGTTCAATTTTATCCAGAAGATAGTCCGAGTGAAAGATTAAAGAAACGGGACGTAGCGCAGTTGGTTTAGCGCGCTTGGTTCGGGACCAAGAGGTCGCGGGTTCAAGTCCCGCCGTCCCGATATTTAAAAGGTTTTAAAGGTTCGAAAGGCAGGAAAGGTGATAAAGGCCGTTATCGTTTTAAACGCGCTTTTATCACCTTTATGGCTTTGATCACCTTCATGACCCCAGGGATCGATTCCTATCACATAAGATGCAAAGTTGAGATGAGTCTGAAGACATTACACATGATCGTTTCCGGCAGGGTCCAGGGCGTGGGTTTCCGTTATTTTACTCTTGAAGAGGCCCGGGCCTTTGAACTGACCGGATATGTAAAAAACCTGACGGA
>JAQTRT010000159.1 GCA_028711675.1 bacterium
TTGACAAACTGATCGGGCATTTTAAAGATATCCGTGAGTTTGATTCCGGACCAGAGACTGAAGAGCTGGTCCATCTTCCCGGCTACCAGGAAAGCGCCGTTAAGGGCGCCTATGGATGTGCCGTATACGCCTTTCAACCGGACATCAAGGTCCAGGAGGGCTTTCATGACTCCCAATTCATACGCACCTTTGGCCCCGCCTCCGCCCAGGATCAGGGCATATTCCTTGTTCAGGCCGGCCGGGGAAAGTGTCCGGATAAGGCTGGAATCCATTATTTTATCTAAAATCGTGTTATTCATATCATTTTTCCTTTAAGGATACTTATTTTAACTGGAATGTCAAGTGAATTGAGGGGGACGGTGCGTGACATTTTGACATTTATTATAGATGTTATAATATTTTTATTAAAAAGCCATGATATTATATACTTTGTATAAATGTCAAAATGTCACGCACCGTCCCCCATTTTTTACTAATTTTAACTGGAATGTCAAGATGTATCAGGTTTGGGGACGGTAAAATTAGTTGAAAATAAAATATTGGAGTATATATTAATTTACTCAAGTATTGATATAAGGTCGATCGAGCGGGAGATTTATGCAATAAAATCATCAAACCGGCGTCTTGATAAAAAGAGCAGGAAGAAAGGAGTGGAATATGAACATCATAGAGATCAACAACGTAAAAAAGGATTATCCTCTTGGCCAGACCACGGTCCATGCCCTCAGGGGTATCGATCTGACCATCCAGGAAGGGGATCTGATATCCATCATCGGCCCTTCCGGCAGCGGAAAGACCACCCTGCTCAATATCATCGGGTGCATCGATTCAGCCACAGAAGGGAGCGTGAAGATCGCGGACAAGGAGATCACGCGGATGAACGACAAGGATCTGACCAATCTCCGTCTTTATAAAATAGGCTTTATCTTCCAGACCTTTAATCTTATCCCGGTGCTGGATGTTCTGGAGAACGTGGAATTCCCTCTCTTATTGATGAAACAGTATACGCGGGACCAGATCAGAAAAAGAGCGGAAAAACTGATCGGGGAAGTGCAATTAAAGGAATATATCCGCCATAAGCCTTCGGAACTGTCGGGCGGGCAGAGGCAGCGTGTGGCCATTGCCAGGGCCCTGGTGACCAATCCGGACATTGTCCTGGCCGACGAGCCGACCGCCAATCTTGATTCCGAGACAGGGGCCACGATCCTGGAACTGATGAAAGAGATGAACGAGATCGAGAAAACCACTTTTATCTTTTCTACGCATGACGCGGACGTGCTGAAATACGCCAAACACGTGGTAAAACTGCGTGACGGCCATGTTGTCGAACATTAGGAGTCAATCACCCATGCAATTATTATTTAAGATCGCCTGGAGAAATATCCTGCGGCACAAGGGGAAAAGCCTTGTCATCGGGATCATCCTGTTTCTCGGTTCTCTGATTATGACACTGGGGAACGGTGTTATTTCCGGCATGGACAAGGGGATCAGCGAGAACATCGTGAACCGTTTTACGGGCCACGTGGTCCTCGTCTCCACGAACCAGGAGCAGGATAATGTCCTTTTCTCGCACATGGGAAAGAGCGTGGAAGTGATATACGGTTATACCAATATCAGGAAGATACTGGACAGGCAGCCTTATATTGATAAATACCTGCCGACAGCCAGGGGAATGGCCATGGCCCTGTCCGAGGATGCGGAGCCTGCCTATACCATCCTGTTGGGCGTGAAGTTCGAGGATTACAACAGGATGTTTGAGAACAACGTGGAGATCATTGAAGGCCACGTGCTTAAAAACGACCAGAGGGGCTGCCTTATCACGTCAGAAAGCAGGAAATCGCTCTATGATTACACGAGTTCCTGGCTGGTGCCTGAGAACACACCCCTGATCCGTTCCAATCTCAGCCCGGAAGCCCGTTCCAACCAGGACTCCCTTATCCTGAAAACGAACGTGGTGATCATGGGTTTCGGGGATGATGACCTGGCTATGGATATCCGTGTTCCGATCAAAGGCATTTTTAAATACAAGCGCTTGAACAAATTGTGGGAATATTTTAATCTCATCGATATCGAATCTTTCAGGGAATGTTTCAGTTACGTCACCGGAGCTGATGCCGCTGTCTCCCTCCCGGCGGAGAAGCAGACGCTTTTATCCATGGAAGGGGCCAATCTGGACAATCTGTTCGACAACACGGTGACCAGCGTGGCGACAAAGGCCGGCGGATACGATTTCCAGACCATGAAACATGAGACCAGGCGGAAGAACGTAAAAGTGAATATCGATGCCGGCGCCTATAACATGGTCCTTGTCAAACTGGAGAAAGATATCCGGCTGAACCAGGCTGTGTCCAGGCTGAACAAAGAGCTGAAAAAACAGCGCGTGGATGCGCGTGCCATTACCTGGAAGAAAGCAGCAGGACAGGTTGCGGACATGGCTACCATTGTCCGGGGTTCTCTGTTCGGGTTCGTTCTTTTCATCTTTTTTGTGGCTATTATCATTATCATGAACACACTGAGCATGGCTGCCATCGAACGGACCTCCGAGATCGGCATGATGAGGGCCGTGGGCGCCACCAAAGGATTTATCGCCAACATGTTCATCGCGGAAACATCCCTCCTTTCCCTCTTTTTCGGCGGCTTGGGTATTCTCACGGGTATTATCCTGATCAAGATCGTGGCTTCGCTGAACATCAGCACCACCAACGATATCCTGCAGCTGCTGTACGGAGGGGATACGTTCCAGCCGCAGTTGAATCTCGGGGATATTATAAGCGGAATCCTGCAGCTGGTCGTTGTCACCGTGATCGCGGTCCTGTATCCGGTCAAGGTAGCCAAGCAGATCACGCCGCTGGAAGCCATTGCCAGGGATTAGTCAAGGAGCATGAGAATGAAATTATTGTTGAAAATAAATGAGATCAAGCTGATCGCGCGGATCAGCCTCCGGAACCTGTTCAGGCAGCGGAGGCGGAACATCCTTCTCGGCATCGCCATTGCGTTCGGGATGATGATCCTTGTCCTGGCTAACTCTTTTTCCAACGGCATCACGGACAACCTGTTCAACCGCCTGATCGTCTATGCCACAGGGCACATCGAAGTGCTGGCTACGGAAAAAGGCCGTTTTAACACTTCCATCACGCGGGATAAGGAAAGGATCGAGAATATCATTAAAAAGAAGATCAAGGATATGCGGTTCATCAATGAGAGCATCGTGGCTTTCACGCGGGCTATCGGCAACGGCAAGGCTGAGAGTGTTATCGTGGTCGGGATCGATCTTTCCAATGACAATGATCCCGGAAGTGTGAAGTGGGAGATCGTTAAAGGAAACATCGCCGATTTTACCAACGGGAAGGTGGAGTTCCCGTATATGGTCCATGAAGAAAAGGCCAAAGACCTGAACATCAAGATAGGGGATACGGTCAAGGTGAGGCTGAGCACTATCTACGGCCAGCAGCAGACAGCGCGGCTTACGCTTGTGGCCATAGCCAAATCAGCGGGAGTTTTCCAGAGTATGGCCACATATCTCCCGTTCCATAAATTAAAAGCCCTTCTCGGGTATAAACCCTGGGAGAGCGGATCTCTGCAGGTTATCTTAAAGGATCCGAAAACCTCCATTTTCCAGGCCAATAACCTGTACCAGGCGCTGAAACCTGACCTGGCGATCATATTCGGGGAGTTACGGAGCGTTACTTCTTTTTCCCCGGCAACCGCCCTCTCTTTTTACAAGGAGAGAAGCCTGGTGACCCTGCTGACCAATAAAGTGAAATCCCTTCAGGGCAATTTTCAAAACGTTACCAATGAAAAGAGGATCGCCGTCAGCACAGACCTGGCCCGTTCTTTGAACGTATCCGTAAACGATAAAGTGCAGTATGTCTTTAAGAATAAATTCGGAGGAGGATCCACGACCAACAGTTTTACGATAAAATCTGTTTTTGATCCCAAGGGCGTTCTGGACAAAAAGACTGTCCTTTTGAACGAGAACGACCTTTATGATATTTACTACAAGAAAGCCCTGCCGGATGATTACCGGAACTACAAGGAGGCTTTTGTCCCGTCCACGAACTGCCCGGTCTATGCCAGCCTGGCTACGGAATGGCGTCTGCTTCCGCGTTCGCGGGACAACGCTTCCATGGAGAAGAAATACAGCGACCTGAGCAAGAGCAAATGGAAGGGGATCGCGCTGGACGTACGGACCATGTATGAAACAGCCAGCCAGGTGGTCCAGCTGGAGGTGGCTCTCAATATCATCACGTTCGTGGCTGTGCTCATCCTGTTCTTCATCATCCTCATCGGAGTGGTGAACACTATGCGCATGTCCATCAGGGAAAGGACCAGGGAGATCGGCACCATCCGGGCCATCGGCATGCAGAAAAAGGACGTGAGGAACATCTTCATCATGGAGACCTTCTTTCTTTCCTTCTTTGCTTCTCTGGCAGGGGTAGTGGCTGGTTTTCTGGTCATGGGTTTCCTTTATCTGTTCCGTTTCAGCACTGCCAGTGCCATGAGCATTCTGCTGGTGGACCGGCATCTTTATTTTGTCCCCACAGTGGGCATGATCCTGTTCGATATCATCATTATCCTGCTGATCTCGGTGGTTACGGCTTATTTCCCGTCCCGCCGGGCGGCGAACCTGACGGCAGCCCAGGCGTTACGGCATTATGAATAAACAGAGAATACAGGAAAAAATTGCCTGACAGGATTTACAGGATGGACAGGAAATTAATTGAAGATTTAGTATTAAAAATTTTAAGTATGTAATCAATTATTTTTTAATTTTAAAGTTTTTTATTAAATTGTTTATCCTGTTAATCCTGTCAGAAATTGTTTTTAATTTGTAATTGTTTGTGGTTTTTAATAATATCCGGATAAATGGAGAAGGAGAAAAGAGATGGTTAAAAAAAGTTTAATACTGGTCATGGGCGCCCTTCTGTTGATCCCGTGCCTGCTGGATGCCATATCCGTAAGCGAGATCATGAAGAAGATGGAACAGATGCAGGACCAGGGAGTGGATATTTCGGCCAAGGCCGTGCTGACGCATCAAAAAGTGAGGCAGGGAGTGAAAATATACGAGTCCCTCTTTTTCCGGAGGGACAGCGACGATTCTTTTCTGATCATCATGACCTCTCCGGAAGTGGAGAAAGGGAACGGTTACCTGAGAGTGGGTGATAATTTCTGGATGTACCGGAGGAACACGCGGACCTTTCAGCACATCAGCCGGGATGAGGAGATCAGCGGCACCGATGCCAAGGCCGGAGATTTTGAGAAAAGGAAATTTACCGAGCTTTACAGGCCTGTGACCGATAAAGGCAACCGGGAGATCATGACCGAAGAGATGCTGGGAAAGAAGCCTGTTTACCGTTTCGAGGTCATAGCCAAGGTGAATGATGTGACCTATCCCAAGGAGATCTACTGGGTGGAAAAGGAAAATTTCCTGCCGCTCAAGGTGGAATCCTATTCCCTCTCGGGAACCCTCATGCAGACGGCATATTACCCGAAATATACACAAATCCAGGGGAAATATATTTTTCTGCAAGGATTGTTCGTGGATGAATTCGAGAAGGGGAACAAGACAATTCTGGAATTATCCGGGATCTCTCTGGATAAACTGGATAATTCCCTTTTTACAAAAGCTTATCTGGAGAATTTGAGTAAATAAGGGGTACTATCAGATGAATAAAAGATGGATATGTTTTTTCTTTCTTATTTCCTGTTTACCGGCTTTTTCCCTTAAAGCGGAAGAGGGTATCAGTGAAAATGATCTCTTTTCCGATGAACCGGTCGTAGTCGATTCCAGGAAAGTAGAGGAAACCTCCATCTCATCCAATATGGACAAGGAAAGAACAACGCTCTCCGGGAATATCTATAACAGAACCCTCTATGACATGCAGAGGAAATGGGTCCGGGGAGATGCCGCGCCTTCCGTGAACCAGTTCTTTACTTATCTGGAAGGGAATATCTTCCTGGATGTCCGGCTGCGTAAGGGCATCAAGGCTTTCGTCGATCTTTCCGCCTATTATTCGCCCCAGGGACAGGTCAATACCGTGGAATACAGCCAGGTCCAGTTCACCAATAACGGGATCAAGACCAATAAGGTCTCACTCCTGGAGACCGTGAATACGGTCGTGCTTTTCAAGGAATTCTTTGTCGACGCGAATATCCGCAAGGCGGTTTATCTGCGGACCGGGAAACAGGTGCTTCAGTGGGGGCGCGGTTATTTCTGGAATCCCACGGACCTGATCAATGTGGAAAAACGGAGGTTCCTGGAGATGGACCGTTACCGGGAAGGCACGTTCGGGACAAAGATCCATGTGCCTTTCGGTTCTTCGGTCAATATATACGGTTTCCTGGATTACTCGGATGTCCGTACCTTCAATGACCTGGCTGTGGCCGGAAAAGTGGAATTCATCATCGTGAACACGGAGATCGCTTTTTCCTCCTGGACCAAAGAACATTACCTGCCTCTTTATGGATTCGATTTTTCAACCAGGCTCCTGACCCTTGATCTTTACGGGGAAAGCAGTTTCTCCTACGGCGAGAACAGGAATAAATTAAGGATCGTGCGGGAAGAGGTGCCTTTTATCGGTAACGTGACCCGTTATATCGCTTACCGTGAAAAGAACAAGTGGATCCCGAAAGTGACTCTGGGATTGACCAGGTCCTTTGACTGGACCATACCTGACCGGATCACCGTGACCGGCGAATTCTTTTATAATCATTCGGGATATTATGAAAATATGCTGGAGGACCGGGAAACAGCCCAGTATTTCACGGCTAGCGGTTTTTATGAGGCGAACTATTATTCCGTTTACTATGGTGCGCTTTTCATCACGGTCAACAGGATCTTTATTGACGAGCTGTCCCTTTCTTTGAACGGGATAGGTAACTTCAATGATAAATCATACATCCTTTCGACAGGGCTTAACTATAATCCCACATATAATTTTACCATCAGTTTACTGGTGAGCGGATACATGGGTAACGGGAACAGGGAATATACAAAGTCCGGAAATGCTTTATCTGCGGAGATCGATACAGCAATAAATTTTTAAAATTTACTTGACAATTATAAAAAATAAGGTATAATATATATTAATATATGAATTTTATCGGTTTTCATATATTTTTTTGTTTTTAGTAAATAGTTCATTCATTGATTAAATTATAAGTTGCCGACACAGCAGTTTAAGACCGTAAAGAAGCTTTATCTTTCCCGGATCCAGAAGAGCAAAAGGTTTTTTATATTGACTTTTTATTTCATCATAATAGGTTTCGCTCAAAGACTAAATTATATTTTTTATGAGGTATGATGGTATGGTAAAAAAGATATCTTTCCCCTTTCTTTTGTTATTATTCCCTGTTCTTCTCCTATCGGCATCAAGTGATATAAAAATCATTGCTGCATTTGACGATTCACTTGAGAATTCGTTCGGGGGGCTG
>JAQTRT010000160.1 GCA_028711675.1 bacterium
TGATAGGCCTGGAAGAGGAGAAAGAAGAGCATGTAAAAAAGGCTCAGGGTAAAGGAAGGAAGCTTTGTGAATAAGGATCTTGTGAGATAAACCACGAGGATCAGGGGCGCGAAGACCGCAGCAGATGCCAGTATCCACATGATGGTCCTGTGGATCACGGTCTCGAATTCAAAGACCTTGTATCTCACGATACAGTACACGACAAGCGTCATGAGGATACAGGTGGTCAGATAACCGAACGGATAGACCGGGATGCCCAGCTCTCCCAGATAATCCTCGGCAGCCAGGTACCCGATGAAATAACCCAGGAGCAGGATCCTGTACTTGTTCTTTTCCAGGATGCTGGATGTTCTCCTGTAGGTGATGTACATATTATAGGTTGCTTTGAGGGCCAGGCCGGCCCAGGGGACAAGGAGATAAAAAAGCCAGTCCCCGGCGTGGCCGTCCATGCCCCAGGAATACCGGAGTGGAGGATACTTCATGATCTTGTCTGTTAAAAGCGAAAGGAAAGAGATGAGGAACATGATGATGTAACTGATGATGAGGAAGATCTTTTCCTTTCTGACAGTGATCATGTTTGTCAGGGTCAGGCTGATGAAAAGGCTTGCCGGCGGGATGAGGAACACGAAAAAATAAGTGAGCCGGTAATAAAAATAAGTCACATTGATGTTCGAGGCGAAATTGCCCATGGCAATGGTGAGGTTCCACATGGCTACGGGAAAAGCGATGGTGAAGAAACTGAATCCGACGAGTTTTTTATTCCTGGACCAGACAAAGACCGCCAGGGAGATGCAGTAAAGTACGACAAGGCTTGAGATCAAGCCCGTGAGATTGAACCGGTAGTTGGAGGATTTGATCACTTCCGGGAATAATGATATTAAGGTCTGCATATTAACTCAGTCCGGCAGCCGGATCTTTAGGTTTGTTTTCCTGAGAGAGTTCAGTTAAACATAAGGCTCGATCTCAGTTCCCGGGTTGTTTTCCGTACGCGGCTGCAGAGGATCTTGCTGAAATTCTTCAGGATCTGGTACCCGATGCGCGGGCTGGACTCGATGATCCGGTCCAAGTCCTCTTTTTTAATGACCAGAAGTTTGGAACTTTTAGCCGTGGTGGCTGTGGCGGAACGGGGTTCGCCGTCCACCAGCGCCACTTCTCCGAAGACCTGGCCTTCGCTAACGGTGTGGACCGCGGCTTTTTCGGATTGCAGTTTCAGCTGTATCTCGATGATCACCCGCCCTTCCAGGAGAATATACATCTCCTGGCTCTTGTCGCCCTCGTGGAATATTTCCGTGTTCTCGTCGTACTCCTTGGACCCGGCTATCCCTTCCAGCAGGGTGAGTTCCTCTTTGGTCAGGCCTGAGAAGATCTCCGTATTCTTCAGTACTTCCGTCTTATCCATGGTGTTGCTCCTTATAATTGCTCGATAACGACCTTGGCCATGCTGTTCACCTGTCCGGCCAGGGCCAGGAGGCCGTTGATGGAATCCAGGAAGACCGAACTATGGGAAATGGTCTCCGCGTCATCCGCTTTCAGCGAGATAAAATGCTCCTGCTGGATTTTTTTAGCTATCCTGTCCAGTTTCATATAGAGCTGGGTCACCTGTTCCGCCTCCTCGTGCGTCCTTTTTTCGAACGCATTCATGACCATGTGGAACAGGTCTTTCACCTTTCCGGAGAAATCATCCAGCTTGGCTGATTCGTTCGGATCAAAGGAGAAATTCTCGGTAATGAGCTTCCCGGCCTGGTGCATGATGTTCTTCACGATGATGTCGCCTGCGCCTTCCAGGTAATTGATAAAATAAAGCTGGGCCATGTACTGGTTTGTCAGTTCCAGCGAAAGGCCTATACGCGCCGTCTTGTTCAGGTAAGGCCGGATGGCCTCGTCCAGGATATCTACCTTGTCGTCTTCCGCGACAATGGTGCTGAGTCTGGTCTCGTTCCTTTCCCGGAATGCAGGGGGGATCATTTCCATCATGTTCCTGACCAGGCCGGCCATGCGGAGTATTTCTTTTTTAGAAAGGTCCAGGGCAATATCAGGGGAGTTCTCAAATCCTTCCTGGAGGAACTGGGGCATGAACTTTTCCAGGCTTTTAGGATCGATTGGGACAAGCATCATCATCAGTTTTTCTATGGGCTTCAGCACAGGCAGAAAGACCACGCAGCCGAATATGGACAGGAGCGTGTAAGAGTTCGCCACCTGACGCGCTACGGAATCCGTACCGAGCCAGCTGGTCATTGTGACAGCCAGGTTATTGATGGGTTTTATAAACGGAAACGTAACGATACAGCAGAGCACGGCAAAGACCATATTGGCAATAGCCACCCTTTTACCGTCCCGGTTAGCGCCCAGGGAAGCCAGGATGCCGGTCATGGTTGTGCCGATGATGGCTCCCATAGCCATGGGGGTCACGGCGTTAAGTCCCAGGAGCCCCTGGTCCGCAAAGACCATGCAAAGACCCACCGTAGCGCCGCTGGACTGGATAATGGCGGTAAAGAGTGCAGAGAATGTTAGAGCCAGCAGTGGGTTTTTTCCCAGGCCGATGAGCATGGATGTGAAGGCGGGGTAGGAACGGAGCGGCATCATGCTGTCGGACATCACGCCCATACCGAAAAAGATAAGGCCGAACCCGATGAGGATGGAGCCAAGGGACTGCATTTTTTTGCGTGAAGAGCTCATCTGGAGGATAAAGCCTGCAATGACCAGAAGGAGTGCGTAATCCGCTATCTTGAACGCGATAAGCTGGGCTGTAATGGTTGTGCCGATCCTGGCACCGAGCATAACGCTGAAGGACTGGGCCAGTGTCATAAGCGTGGCGCTCACGAAACCCACGCACATACTCGATGTGGCGCTCGAGCTCTGGACAGCGGCCGTGGCCAGGATACCCACCAGAAGGCCGACGACCGGATTGGATGTGAAACCCGATATGATGGTCTTCAGTTTATTACCGGCCATGTTCTGGAGCCCGTCCGCGCTTAGCTTCATGCCGTACAGAAACATACCCAGGCCGCCCAGGAGGCCGATGATAACGAGCATGATCCATGTGCTGGTGTACGCCGTGGCCTGGATGTAAATAGGCGCGAGGTACGGGAAATCCGGGAGCGAGGCTGAGACCAGGTAATCGCCTTTGGCATCCATGCCTGTGAGGCCGGTTTCGGCAATGCCGGAACCGTCTGCCGTGACCATCTCATCTTGAAAGGCAGGTTTTACTCCTTTGGGAGTTGTGACCAGCCTGAAAAGCACCCTTACAGCAGGAAGAGGTGTGCCGTTCTTCTGGACCTGGACCTTTATGCCTGACACGGGCCTGCACGCTATGCAGCTGATGAACGTCTGGCCTTTGTCATAGGAAAGATTCACAAGTTTGATATCGCTGTCCGCATGAAGGAATACCGCGGATATTATAAGAATAAAGACGGTGATAGAGAGATTCCGGAATGAAACGGCAGTTTTTTTCATATATCCATCCTTTGAACTTTTTTAAATTATATATATTGTTTTTATTTTATCAACAAAAAAATCAAAGCAGTCTGTGCCTGGTTATCTGTGATCCGTCAGTTTTTTTATCTTTTACGGCCGGGTAAAGCGAGCGTGTCCTGTCTCTCCTTCCAGTTCCACCATTTCAATAAATCGGGATCATGGTCCTTGTTTTCCGCATAATAAACCGCGCAGCGAAAGGCATACAGGACGCATCTGTCGATAGGGGACTTTCTTAACCGGCAAAGCTTATCATACAATCTCCCGGGTTCTTTGGCGATGAGGTCCTTTATACAGCGGATCCCGATATCCAGCAGGTCCTTTTCCATGGCAGGGCCGATACCGGGTATCTTTTGAAGGCCGGATCTGTTCATCTGTTTTTTCATAGGGATTGATCTTCTCATGTGATTATTGAATTCCTCCCGAAGATGCGGCAGCAGGGCTGAAATCGAATTTCATTTGTTCTGCATGCGGTGAATATTGTCCGCTGACAAGCAGGTAATTCCTGGCTTGTTCGATCCTGATGCCGCATGACCTTAATTCCCCTATTCTTCTGAATTTTGACCGGACACGGAGGTCCAGCAGTTTCCTGGCTGACAGGGGGCCGATCCCGGGTATTCTGATGAGCTGTCCCAGATCAGCTTTATTCACTTCAAGCGGGAACATTTCCGGGTGATGTTCTACCCACACGGTTTTGGGATCTTTATCAAGTGAAAGGTCCCCTGTATTGTTAAAAAAGATATCATCCAGCCGGAACCCGTATTTCCGAAGCAGGAAATCAGCCTGGTATAAACGGTGCTCCCTTATAAGCGGTACAGGCTGCAAGTTTTCCAGGGGAGTACCCTGAAATGGCTGGAAAGCGGAAAAATAAACGCGATATAAATTATAATCCTTGTAGAGCTGTGTGGTCGTCAGAAGGAGTTCTTTATCCGATTCCCTGGCTGCACCTACGACGAACTGGGTCGTCTGGGACCTGGCCCGGCCCGGCCGCGACCGGATGAGGTTTCCTATCTGTTTTATCTTGCTGAGCAGCTCATTGTAGTTCTTTCCCCGGGCAATGTTCTCAAGCCGTTTGGCGTTGGGAGCTTCCAGGTTGACGGATACCCGGTCCGCCAGGTGGAGCGCTTTTTCGATATGGCCCGCGTCCGCTCCGGGCAGGATCTTCAGATGCACATATCCCCTGAACCTGTGTCTGAACCGCAGTATCTCTGCTGTAGCAATGATCTTGTCCATGGTCCTTGTAACATTCAGGCCTGAAGCGGAACTGAGGAAGATCCCTTTGACAAGCCTTTTTTTTACCATGCTCATAAAAAGCCTGGAGAGTTCTTCCGGTTCAAAAGAAGCCCGCGCCTGCTCCTTGTCCGTGCAAATGAAACAGTATTTGCAGGAGTTGACGCACTGGTTGGTCATCAGTATTTTTAAAACAGGCATGACCCCGCCCTGGGGAAGCGAAGCAGGATAGATCCATTTATAGAGCGGTTCCAAAGGGTCCCTGACTCTCCCGGTTTCCGGAGCACCGCAGCTGCAGCTCAGGTCAAATCGTGCGGAATCAGCGAGCAGAGATATCTTTTTTTCTGTGTCCATGGTCCCTCCCGGTCCATGAAGCCCATGCGTTGAATCGTGATCCGTTAACTCCGTTAATTCCGTTAACAAAGTTAACCAAGTTAACAATTCCCGGCATGCATATACTGAACAAAGATACAGCTGTTTAAAATAAAGTCAAGAAATAATTTTTTTAATTATGGTCCTGTAAGGAGCGCCGGGAAAAACCCTCTTCAGAGAATTAATTGACAATCTTGTTAAATCAATTAAAATATGTTAATAAACTGAATAGAGTGGATCTTCAGGTTCATCAAGGAGCATTGAGATGAAAAGAATATATCTATCCCTGTTGATGGGAATAATGCTGTTTTTTCATGCCGGCCCTGTTCTTTTGGCTGAGAATGACCTTGGCTTTTACCAGCCGCCCGGTGACCGGGCTTTGTATAAAAGATCAAAGAACCAGCAGCCGAAAAATATCGTATTTTTCATCGGCGACGGTATGGGACTTAGCCAAGTGGCAGGGAGCCGCATGGTTGTCATGGGCGCTTCAGGCAGGCTCTATATGGAAAAATTTCCTGTGACAGGTCTTGTGAATACATCCTCCCTGGATAGCCTGACCACTGATTCTGCCGCAGCCGGGACTGCCCTGGCCACAGGCCATAAGACCTATAATTACATGGTCTCTCTTTCCCCGAATAATATTCCGTTCACTACAATCCTGGAAGCAGCGAAAAAGAAAGGCATGGCCACAGGCCTGATCGCCACTTCAACCATCAGCCATGCCACACCAGCCACGTTCTCCAGTCATGTCCCTTCCCGGAGCGATGAGGACAAGATCGCGGAACAGATCGTGGACCAGGGTTTTAATATTGTCCTGGGCGGCGGGGAGCATTTTTTCATCCCCCGGTCTGAAGAAGGGAGCAGACGCAAGGATGAACTCGATCTGCTGGACCGGGCAAGGAAGAAAGGGTATACCATTGTGAGGAACAGGGATGAACTGCAGGCCGCAGATACAGGGAACCAGATCCTGGGCCTGTTCCAGATGGATATGCTGGATACGGAGGCTGGGAATGAGCCGTCCCTTTCCGAGATGACAGCAGAGGCCATAAAGGTATTAATGAAGGATAAAGACGGTTTTTTCCTTGTTGTTGAGGGGAGTCAGATCGACTGGGCCTGCCATGAGAATAACGAGGATAAGATGATCAGACAGGTCCTTCTTCTTGACATGGCCGTAAAAACCGCTGTTGAACTCACCCTGAAAGAGGAGAATACCCTGATACTTGTCCTGGCTGATCATGAAACAGGATCTTTAACCCTGAAAGGAAGCAATCTGAACGGTACTGACATTATTTTCAGCTGGGGAGGGACCGACCATTCCTGCGTGCCTGTCCCGATCTTTGCCTTTGGTCCGGGTGCAGAGAATTTTACCGGCCTCCACGATAATACCGAGATACCTAAGATCACATCGGGCCTGGTTAATATACCATTAAAATAAATGATGCCGCTGCTTTTCTTTCCGGTTTTTCTCTCTTTACAATGAACCAACTGACGAATCTGCCAAAAACTATTAGGTGCGGGTATTGTACTACAGTTTTTTTTCGATCACCTTGCGGAAAACCTTCCTTGATGAATAAGTGGCTGTTGCCGATATCTTGAGCGTGTATCCTTTGCCTTCTTTTTTTTCAGCCTGAGCAGGCCAGGGGAAGGTGAACTGGTTCTGGTATCGCAGCAGGGTGACGTTGCTCTGGACGGTCCGGACAAGCCTCTTTTTTTCAAATAACGCCATGTTCATAATAGCCGGCTCTGTGAGCCTGTAACTGACCCGGCAGTTGCTCGCCGTTGTCCGTACCTTCAGGTCCTTGATATCGATACCGGTCCAGTAATACTGGCCGCCGGTCTCTTCGGTCACGAAGATCTGGCCGAATCTGCGCCAGATGTCGATGCCCGTTGGTTTGATGAACTCATAATCATCCGCGCCATACCTGCCGAATGACGTGACGTAATTCAGATCCCTGTCGAACTTATGGATGGTGCTGTTGAGGCTGTCCGTGACAAGGATCTGGGAATAATAATCCGCTGTCAGGTATTCCAGTTTTACGTTCCGGCCTGCAACCCCGGCCACATCCAGCGATTTCAGCAGACTGTTGTCCAGGGACATCTTTACCAGTTCTGTCCCTTCTTTATTGATGAAAACAATAAAGCCTTCCTTATAATAATGCCAGGTGTCCGCGGGATCGACAACAATGATTCCAGAAGGCTTTCTGATAAAATCAGCTTTTATGCTCTTTTTCCATCCCAGCTTTTGGTCATAGATCTTTATTGCGTTCTCAGCCTTGTCTGTGATATAAAGGTCCCGCCGGGCATTGAAAGAAACATCAATGGGATCGTTCAGGCCAGAAATGGAATT
>JAQTRT010000161.1 GCA_028711675.1 bacterium
GGCCCATCCGGAGCCAGGCCGTGATACTGGGTGTCCCTGTCATCACCACGCTCCAGGGAGCCCAGGCTGCCGTGAACGGGATCGAGTCCGCCATCAAAGGGGAGTTGTCGGTCAAGTCCGTGCAGGAATACCTTCTCGCTACTTCCTGACAAGGATATGTCTTTCGGTCGTGGTCCGGTTACCGTACAGGTCTTCCACGGTCAGGGTGATGTCGTAACGGCGTTCCCTGAGCACGATATCGCCCAGGAAATAGAGGCCGTCCTTCTGGTAGATGTCCTGGAAGGAAAAATTGGGCGGAAGATAATAATAATTGTTCTTCACGATGAATTTATCAAAAACATATTCCCTGAACTTCTCGCTGTTAACGGAATATGTGATCTTGTACGGGGCTACTTTATTCATGCTGTTCTGGAAATAATCGGAAGCTTTGACATAGAGCGAAAGGTTGTTACCGCTGTTCAGTGTGATGGTGTCGAAAACAGCCATAGGGTCCGAACCGTCCACTTTAACAAGCACTGACTCGATACGCGGTTTAAGCGTGTCGGTCAGCTCCTCCTTGAACAGTTTCAGCGGATTCATTATTTCCAGAGGCTGTATCTTCTCCAGGCTGAAATGAAGGTGGATGCCGTACGAATGACCGGTGTCCGATGTGCGTCCGAGATAGCTCCCTTCTTTCAGGGAGTAATTGGTCTTATTGATGCTGCCCTCTTTCAGATGCATATAATAAGTCCGGGTGTTGTCCTTGTGCTCAACCAGGACGAAATTACCGCTGCCCAGATAGGACTGGAACGGGAAATCCCTTTTGTCGGAATAAAAGACCACTTTTCCGTCCTTGACAGCCCGCACATCCTGTTCTCCGCCTCCGAAATCAAGGCCGTTATGGAAATGATCGTTCCGGCTCTCTCCGAATGTTGAAGTGACCTTCGCGTCCTTTACGGGAAGAGTGATGCCGGGCAGGACCCGGGACAGGCACAGGAGAAAAAGGAATAACAGGATACTTGCTTTTTTAAAATCCATATAAATAGATATTCTCCTTGGTCTCGATCAGGAAATTATCCTTATCCCGGGAGAAGAGGACCAGCGGGTTTTCATTCTCAAAAAGCAATTTATAATAAAGCGTTCCTTCCCGGTCGTACAGGTCGATCCGGCTGATATCAGCGCTGAGCCTGGTGGCCATGATGATAAACCGTCCGTCAGCTGAAAGGTCCATGGAGATGATCCTGCGTCCGGCTGATCGCGGGAAGATTTTTTTCTCCATGATAAGGTTCCTGTGTTCCGTGGAATAAAGCCGGAAACCCTGATCGCTTTCTTCCAGAAGGGACCTTTCATCAGCAGAAAAAATAAGGGCGATGCTCCTCCGCCGTCCTTCCTTTGTCCTGTGTTTTAAAATGATATCGCCGCTCCTGTCCAGGAGATACAGGTATTCCTTCTCCAGGCCGGCCAGCACGGCCGCATACTTTCCGGAGACTGAGAGGGATACTTTTTTCACGATCCGGATGTTGGAATCCGTGAATTTCCTGAACCAGAGCTCGTTCAGTTTCTGGTCGAAGAGCTTGGCGTAACCGTCCGCGTATCCCATCAGGACCAGGTTGGTGGCCGTCGCGATATCGAATGTAGTGATGAACATGCCGCTGGATACGGGTTTGGCCAGTTCATTGCCGTTTATATCGAGCATGCCATACCCGCCGTTCTCGCCTGTGATGAGGAAAATAATGCCGTTGTTCTGGAGAAGAAAGGGGTAGGCGTAGGTCTTGAAATCCCATGTTGTGCCTTTCACTTTATCAATAAACGATATCTTGTCCCGGTCGTTGCTGTACAGGATCGCGCCGGCCTCCCCGGAACCGGCTGTGACAAAGAATCCCGGGGGTACGGAATAGCTTGAGATGACGCGTGTGTTATTGGAAAAAAAAGTGAAAGTGCTCCCTGAACTGAAATGGTTCTTCCTGAGCCTGCCCGTCTTTTTCCGGTAAAGAGCGGGGATGGGCTGGAGCGCCGGGTTCTTTTTTTCCAGTTTCCAGACCAGGAATGGTTCATGCGTCATGAATTTTCCCCTGGGAAAGAACAAGATCAGGGACGCCAGCAGTAAAAGGGTATATTTATCAAGCCTGATTGACATGATAGATTGTATAAAATATGTTTATTTAAAGGATTGTCAAGCTGAAAATCTGTCAGGCTGCGAAGCCTTGTTTTTTATTAAAATAATTAATAAAAGCGGTATTTATCTGACATTATACCGGAATTCCGGGAGCATAAAGGAATGAATTATCGGTTAATACAGGAGTACTATTATCCGGGGAGTTTTTTATAAGAGTCGGATTGACAGACAGGATTCATTCTTTCTTAATCCTGTTGATCCTGTCTATTAAGAATAAAGTATTACCGCCATCGTTATTTTAAAATTCGTTAGGGAAGTCGATCTTATATTTTTCATGTTTAGCCTTATCAGCCAGTTCGTACGCCTGGTTATACTGATGGGCTACGACCTCCCAGCTTACCACTTTCCTGAGATAATTATACAGGTGATATCCAAAATGCCACCGTAACCCTTCATCAAGGGCCAGGCGGAGCATTTTCTTCTTCAGCATTTCTTTTGTCGTGAACAGCAAGCCGCCTCCGGATTCAAGGGTCTGGGAGGTCAATCCTTCCAGAGGCGCGGACGTGATATACGGTTTGTTCAGGGAAATGATGCGGGCAAGGGTTCCGGACTGGGTCTCGTCGATACTGGGCAGCACGATAAAATCGCATATGGCCATTACTTTATAATACAGATCGCCGCGCGGGATGAATTTAAAATAATGAGCTATGTTTTTTTCTGCCAGGATCTGTATCTGGGCTATATAATGATCATAGTCCTTTTTATGATAAGGGTCTCTCATGTCCCCGGCTGCCAGAAGGTACCAGTCTTCACCTGTCACGGCTTTTATCTTATCATGGACCTCTTCCCACATGTTCGAGACAATGTCCCATCTTTTATTGTTCTGGACCCATCCCACGAGCCCTACAATATGCTTTCCCTGCAGGAAGGGCATGCCCAGGTCTTTTTTTATTGCCTCGATCTCTTCCATGGAAAAACGCTTGTCCGGCCTGGCCCCGTGGGGGATGATCATGATGTTCTTCGGCATTCTCCAGTTCCTGCTCGTGAATATCCATTCCAGCCTCCATTTCTGGTAGTTGCATTTAAAGAACACGATCGTACCTTTTTTCGTGATCTGTTTGATGAATTTCTCTTCTTTCGGCATCAGGCGGCCATGGACCGTGTGCGGTTCAATCACCGTGGGTACGTCTTTCAACAGGTCAAGCAGCTTTAAAAAACCGTCGTTATTATCACTGACCTTATCCTGATCGAAGTAATTGTACAGGCCGTATTCATGTTCGATATGGACCACGTAAGGGTCCAGTGAAAGTATCTTCTCGGCCGCTGCTTGGTACCAGTCCTTTCTGGTCATGTCGATGACCGGAAAGACACCCGGTCCTTCACCGTCCGTGTGGCTCACTACATAGACCTGTCTGTCCGGATTGGCCTTTTCAATGAATTCCCTGGCCTCTTCGCAGAACGTGGCAATGCCGCATAATCTTGGAGGATAACTCGACACCATCACAATAGGCTTGTTCATCTTGGAAAACCTCCCGGAAAACCGGATGCATCGGTGAAGATCACTGTTTTCTTGTGAATATCTCGATCGTGGAGAGCAGGGAAAGGATAAAGCTTAATGTGCTTTCCGCGCCTTCATTCAAATTCACTCCGTTGGGCTTCAGGCCGTCACGGCACCCGCATGTGGTAAAATCATACAAAGGCTGTCCCAGGTCGTTCTTTCCCAGGAACCAGTCAAAAGCCGTCTTCATCCTGTCCAGATATTTCTCATCCTTTAAGATCCGGTAAGCTGATTTGTTCATTTCAACCAGGGCGCAGGCGTCGACAGGCTGCTGGTCGAATTGTGCTTTTATGCCGCCTTTGCTGTACCATCCCTCAGAACCTATCAGTGAATAATGTCCGGAATTGAACTGCACTGTGTGCAGGAATTCCATGGCTTCAACAGCCGTTTCCCTGTACTCTTCCTTGCCAATAATGACGAAAGCCAAAAGAAGGGCATGGGGGATGATTCCGTTGTCATAAGTAATGGCGGATTCGAACCAGCGCCAGTCATTATCCCTGGATTCTTTATACCGGGTTATGATCCTGTCAGCCAGTTTTTCTACGTACCTTTTGGCATCGGATACTCCCGTGTATTTCAACAGATAGTAATACAGACCGATGATGCAGTAAGCCGCGCCTCTCAGGTGATTGATGTTCTCGAACATGTGGAAATACTGGTCAAAAAGTTCTTTGGCCACGGCATGATAATGGAGCGGCGCATGGGCAATAACATAACCTAATCCGAATATGGCCCTTCCATAGCAGTCGTCCGCGTCGCTCTTGTCATCGACCCATTTTTTATCGTAAGACATGAGATTATTAAAGGAACCGTCCGGCTTTCTGGCATAATTCGTGAAAGCCAGGTATTTCTGGATCAATCCCAGGGCATCAAGCCCGCCGTAAATACGGTGATATTTCGTGGCTGCCACCAGGCCGCGGGAAACGTCATCCAGGCAGTATCCTTCAACCAGGTTGGGGACCGTATAACGTGCGTGCTGGAAAAGGGCCACTCCGTCCGTCATGGCCAGGATATGGTCCAAGCGGGCTTCAGGCAGGTCTTTTAATGAATAAGTTATTTTATTTCTGATGGTCCCTGTGGAGGCGATTATTTTATTATCAATAACTTCATGGAATAACTGGATATAGCTGGCAGCCACTTCTTTCCATACCATTTTCCGGCAGTATACATAAGCATTTTTCCTCATGGCATTCGTTTCCACTTCATTGGAGAGCAGGTCGATGATGGATTCGGCAATGGCCTTGGGATCATGAAAAGGAACGAGCCGGCCCCTGTTTTCCGCCAGGAGCTCTTCGGCGTGCCAGTAAGGTGTGCTGATAATGGCTTTTCCGGCTCCCATGGCATAGACAAGTGTGCCGCTTGTGATCTGGCTCTTGTTCAGATAAGGGGTCACGTAAATATCGGAAGCCCCTAAGTAGGTTTCCAGTTCCTCGACACTCACGAACCTGTTCTGAAAAACAATATTTTCATCGGCATTCAGGTCCTCGGCCAGCCGCTGTAATTTAAACCGGTATTCTTCCCCGTTTTCCCTGAGGATGTTGGGGTGAGTGGCTCCCAGGATGATGTAGATCAGGTTCGGGAATTTTTTTATGATCTGGGGCATGGCCTTTATCACGTTCTCTATCCCTTTACCCGGCGAAAGAAGGCCAAAGGTGAGGAGTATTTTTTTATTCTCCGCCTTTAACTGGTCCTTGTAGAAAGCGGGATCGACAAAAGGCATGTCGGGTATGCCGTGGGGGATCATCCTTATTTTTTCAACGGGGATATTGTGAAAACGGGTCAGGATATCCATGGCTTTCTGGCTCATGACGACCAGTAGTGCCGACAGGCCGCATAATTCATTGAAGACCTTTTTTTGTTCGGGTTCATATTCTTCCAGGACCGTATGTAAGGTCGTGACAACAGGGATCTTCAGGTCCCTGAGCGTCAGAAGGATATTGTTGCCGAATTCTCCGCCGAAGATCCCGAATTCATGCTGCAGGCAGACCACTTCCACATTGGAATAGTTCAGGAATTCCCGCAGCCTGTGGTAATACAGGGGATTGTTGGCATTGATCTCGAATTTTACTTCGGAAGGGTAATCATAATAGTTCTGGATATCGTTGATGGCGGCAATGAAAATATTTTTGTTTTCATTCAGTTCCGCCAGGCCTTTTTTAACATGAAGATGAAGATCATGGGTAAAAGTGGCGATACCGCATTTCCGGGGCAGGTAATTGCCTATAAAACAGATATTACTGATTTTATCATTCATAGGGGACCATTATTTTTCCGGATAGAAATTATATTTAATAAAAAGCTATCTGAAAATACAGATTAAATATACTTATTTAAAATGATTTAGCAAGTTATTTTTTAATACACCTGGATCTTCACGGAATCACTCCGGCCTTTTGAGTCCACGATGGAGATAACGGACTCGCCCCGTAATGGTGTAAGGAAAAAAATCTCGTCCGGCTTGCCTGATGCCACAAGCTGGCTCTCCCTGAACCAGTAGACCTTTTCCACGTCCAGGGCTACGTCGGCCTTGAGCCGTATCTTCTGCATGGCCAGGGGCATGCCTTTATCGATCTCGTACGGACAGGCGGAACTCGGGCTGATGATGACAGGTTTGTTCTTGGTGAAAAAGGCCTGGCAGTCGGGATTATGCGCGGGTATGGAGTCGCATTTCATGCCGGCCTTCCGGAAATAGGAGGTCACTTCATTCGGCCAGTATTCCACTATCTTTTCCGTATAGACCGTGTCCTTCTTCTGTAAACAGGAAGAACAGACCTCCACGTTCCTTTTCCCGTCCACAATGATCTTCTTGTGTAACCGGCAGGACTGTTCCGGGGAGATGCCCGGGATGTAAAGGTCTTCCCTGATCTCTTTGCAGTATGGCCCCGGCTTCTCGCCGCTTAAAGTGCATATCTTCCGGGTGCTCACGCCTTCCGGTCTTTTAAACCAGGAATCACTGTCCCTGGTAAGGTAATTGAATATGTTGATAAAAACAGGAGCGGCTTTCTTGATGCCGAGAAGGAAGGGCGAACTCCGGCAGTCAACGTTGCCTATCCATACACCGATGGTGTAGTCCGGGTTGTATCCGCAGGCCCAGGCATCCCTCAGACCGAAAGAAGTACCGGTCTTGAACGCCACTTTAGCCAGGCGCGGGGTGAATTCCCAGACCAGGGGCAGGTCCGGCCTTTCGCATTCAGCCAGCATTTCGGCAATGATGTGACAGGCCCTCGGGTCCAGTATCTTTCTTCGGGAAAGTTTTATTTTCTCTTCCTCCAGGTAAAATTTCAGGGGAGTGTAGTCACCCAGCCTGGCCAGGCTTGAAAAAAGTTTTACCACTTCCTCCAGGCTGAGCGGAAAGGCGCCCAGGACCAGGGAAAGGCCGGAATCCTCGATAAGGAGCTCCTTTTCATACGGGTACAGTTCCCTGAGCAGGCCTTTCAGGCCTTTTTCACCCAGTTCATTTTCCAGGTTAATGGCCGGAACGTTCAATGATCTAGCCAGGGCTTCCCGGGCCTGGACAGGGCCAAGGAACGTCTTGCTGAAGTTCTGCGGATCGAAATCCCGGTACTTGGTGGGTATATCGAATAATTTTTTGGCAGGCGTGATCAGGCCTGCTTCAACGGCCCTGGCATAAAGCAATGGCTTGAGAACAGACCCCGGCGATCTTAATAAGGCGCAGCTGTTGAATTTATTGCCGTTGTGTCCGCTGAAGTAATCGGGTGAACCCACATACGCCAGGACCTCGGATGTGCTGTTCCTTAC
>JAQTRT010000162.1 GCA_028711675.1 bacterium
TGCTCTTCCGATCTAAGGTTCGAGCCCTTGTGGGCCCAAGGCTTATTTTCGTTCATTTTAGAGGTTTTCAATTTGACGGGCTATGATTTAGTAAAATTTGAGAGTGAATTGAATCGGTTAATCCCTCAAACCCTCGCAGAAAAATGGGATAATATCGGCCTTCAGATTGCGAATGAGAATATAAGGATCAGGCGGGTCCTGATCACCCTGGATATGACAGAAAAGGTCTTTCAATATGCCCGCAGCCTCCGGTTCGACGCAGTCCTTTCCCACCATCCGGTCATCTTTAAACCTGTCAGCCGGCTCCTTTGTTTCAAGAATAAAAAACATCATCTGATCCGTGACCTTCTCAGTTCCAACATCGCCCTTATCGTCCTTCATACAAACCTGGATAAATACCTTTTTCAGGCCCTTTCCCGGAAACTGGGCCTGACCCGGATCAAGCCCCTTTCCGCAGACGGCTTCGGAAGTTACGGATTCCTGAAAAAAACCCTGTCCTTAAAGGCATTCCTCCGGCTGGTGAAGAAAAAACTGAAGATCAACCACGTGACCTACACCGGAAAAGAGGACCGGACCGTACGGTGCGTGGCTGCTCTGGGCGGCAGCGGCGCTTCCCTGCTCGAGAGTTCCCTCAAAGAAAAGAAGATCGATGTGCTTATCACATCGGACGTTAAATACCACAGCGGACAACTGGCCGAGGAAACCGGTGTTTCCGTGATACAGGCCAGCCACTACGATACGGAAAAAGTCATGCTGCCTGAGCTGAAGAAGCTTCTGGAAAAAAAATTCAAGGACCATATATATTTTGAATTGAACACGATCAATACTGATCCGTTCAAATACAATTAAGGAGGTGTGATGAAAGAGCAGTTGTTAAAGCTTGTTGACCTGCAGAATATCGACTCCAAGATCTTCGACATCAAGGTCAAGCTCCAGAAACTTCCCGACCAGCTGAAAAAGCTCAAGGAAGAGTTCGAACCCCGGTTCAAGAAGTTCAACGAAACCAAGGAATCGCTGAAGGCCAAAGAAGCGGATAACCTCAGGATGGAGATGGAAACAAAGGAAAAGGAAGAGAAACTGAAAGATCTCCACCAGAAGCTCTCCAACGTGAAAAAGGCCAAGGAACTGAACGCCGTGGACACCGAGATCAACGCCGTAAAAAAATCCATGACCGAGATGCAAACCGCCAAGACCAAGCTGGCTGAAGAGATCGATAATCTGAAAAAGGAACTGCAAGAAGAAGAACAGATTATTCAGGAACAGGAAAAGAACATCAAAGAACTCGAGGAAAAGATCGAGACCGAGAACAAGGAAAATGCCGCGATCCTCGAAGGACTTAAGACAGAACGGGACAAGATTGCCGGGACCATTCCGCCGGACCTGCTGGAAGAGTATGAGTTCATCTTCGAAAAGAAGGGCGGAAAGGCCATTGTCGCGGTCAAAGGGAAATCCTGCACAGGATGCTTTATGTCCATCCCGCCCCAGACCGTGAACGATATAAGGAAATGCAACAAGATCCATTACTGTCCGTACTGTTCAAGGATCCTGTTTTATCCAGAATGGGAAAACTAAAGGAAGAGATTTTTTCTCTAATTCATGGATTTTTAAACGAGAACAAAGCTGCGGAAGAAGAGCACTTCATCCGGAACCTGAAAAACTTCATTAAAACACTTTCATCATCCATTCCCCGGAACTCCGTTATCATCCATACGGACGGATCCTCCAAAGGTAATCCGGGCCCGGCCCGTATCGGCATCCAGTTTACGGACAGCCAGAATAACATCCTCCTCCGTGAGAGCCGGGAGATCGGCATCAAGACAAACAACCAGGCGGAATATACCGCTGTCCGGGAAGCCCTGAAAATGGCACTCGAGAAGAATTACCGGAACGTGGTGCTTTTTTCGGACAGCCAGGTCGTCATCCACCAGCTGAACAACCTGTACAAGATCAAGGACCCCGGCCTCCGGAAATTCTATGACGAAATAAAAAAGATCATGGAGAAGTTCGAAGAGATCAAGCTGGTCCATATCAAAAGAGAAAAGAACAAGACAGCAGACATCCTGTCCAATTAAAAACGTACGAGCGTACCGAAACGGCACCTTGTACCGAAACGGCACCTTGTACCGAAACGGCACCTTGTACCGAAACGGCACAAAGAGGCGATAACGTGAAAAGATCAAAAGAAGAACTGATCTCTTATTGCGGGCTTTATTGCGGCGAATGTTTCATCAAAGAGAACAGGATGGCTGACCTTTCCGTGGAACTGAGAAAATACCTGGACAAGGTCAATTTCAAGAAATACACAAATTCTCTGAGTAAGATGATCCCGGAGATGCGGCTGCTCAGGCATTATGGCCTTTTTTATAAGGTCCTGTGTGCTCTGGACGGGATGCGGTGTCCGGCTCATTGCCGCGCCAATGCCGGTACATCCATGTGTAAAGTGAGGAAATGCTGCAGGGATAAGGAACTGAAAGGCTGCTGGGAATGCGCTGTCTTTGAGACCTGTAAGACCCTGGCCTGGCTGAAACCGGTCAACAAAGATGCCAACCTGAAGAATCTTCGGATCATAAAAAGGAAAGGCGCGCAAACGTTCCTGAAAGAAAAGAAATACTGGTAAAGGTCCGGCCGGACCTTTGCTAAAAGGAGAAAAGAATGAATTACACTTTTTTCGCGATCGGCTGTTACATCATTATGCGCGGACTGCAGGTGTTATTTGAGGAAAAAAAAGAAAAAAAATGGGCCAGGCTCCTGATCAAAGGCTGGACCGTCTTCACGCTTTATGCCGGACTGGCCAGCCTGGCGGTCTGGTACATCGAAGTCCCGTTCCTGATCTTCCAAGCCGGTAAGTGAATATCCGGTCCCATCGAGAAAGACAGGAGGGAACAATGAGTTTGATCGGTAATATTCTATGGATGATTTTAGGCGGCTTCGCTATTTTTCTGGAATACCTGATCTCGGGTTTTCTGCTCTGCTGCACCATCATCGGTATACCGTTCGGCGTTCAGTGCATGAAGCTATCCATGCTGGCCCTGCTCCCGTTCGGCCGGGAAGTGACTGATTCCAATACGTCCGGCGGCTGCCTATCCATTATCATGAACATCATCTGGATACTTATCCGTGGTATCTGGATCAGCCTGACCCACCTGGTATTCGCTTTTCTCTGTGCCATCACTATCATAGGAATACCGTTTGCCAGCCAGCATATTAAACTGGCCTATCTCAGTTTGAGCCCCTTTGGCAAGACCATCCTGTACCGGTAAGACCGTACCAAAATGGCACTTCGTATCGAAACGGCACGTCGTACCGAGACGGTGCTCCGTACGGTACCGGCACCGCATCATTCCATTTTGAAGGTTTTATGCCGATATTATCATGTTTTATTAGCCGTACGATGTTCGGTACCGGCACCGGCACCGAATGAGGAGGGAGAGAATTGAATGAAAACTAAAAGCATCAGACAGGTCATCAATTTTAAAGCCCTGCCGCATGTGATCTATGAACTCCTTATGGATTCAAGGAAGCATTCTGATTTTACCGGCGAAGACGCGCGCATCAACCGGGAAAAAGGAGGGACTTTCACCGCATACGGCGAATACATCAGCGGCAAGAACCTGGAACTTATACAGGACGAAAAGATCGTCCAATCCTGGCGTACCAGCGACTGGCCTGATGAATATTATTCCACCGTAACCTATTCCCTGAAAAAGACAAAGACCGGGACAAGACTTGTTTTTTCCCAGGAAGGCGTTCCGGCCGGGCAGTATAAAGCGATATCCCTGGGATGGAAAAATTTTTACTGGAAACCCCTGAAAGCACTCTTAAATGACAAAGGATAAAATTAATTCTGCCTGTATAAAGCTTATCTTTTTGCCGTATCCAGTATCGTTGTCTTGAACACGGCTTCCAGCATTACCCCGTTGTCCGGGGGCCACACGGCTTTCTGAAAATAAGCCCTGGGGATGGTCCTGTTGAAGGTCAGGTTCACGGCCGCGAACCTGACCGGATGATACGCCAGGCTGAACGAGACCTGGCTGGCCAGGCTGTCGATCCCGCCTTCCTGGCTGAGGCTGGTTCTGTATTTCAGGAGGCTGTCCAGTTTGCCGGAAAACTTTACGATAAGGTCAGTCCATGTCATGTGCACGTTAAAAGGAAACCCGTTAATATCCATTCTCTGGTACAGGTAGGCAAATGTAATATCCACAGGAGTAAAGATACTGCATCCGGCGCCTGCGTGGACCAGATATTTCTGCCAGTTACTGTCTGAAACTTTTTGATAATATCCCGGACCGGTAAAGACCCTGATCTTATAAGGAAGATAATACGTGAACATGCTGTCCACTCCTTCAAAATCCCAGACAAGCTCCTGCTGAAAGACCACGATATCGTAATCAGGCTTGAAATTCCTGTCGCTGCGCACATACATCACGTCAAAGCTCAACGACCGGAAGGGGAAATCGATCCCTTGAACGCTAAAACTGAGCAGGCTGTTATCCGTGTTCGTTTCAACAACCGGGCCTTCGGCCCCGAACCTGTAACGGTTGTCCCCGAAGCTGCCGTTCACCGTGGCCAGTTCCTTCGTATACCAGAGCCCGTAAGTCTGGGAGAGGCTGACGGGTTTTAAGACCTGTTCCCTGGCCACGAAATAAAAGAGAGATCCTTTATAATAAGATTTGGATTTGTTCTCACTGACGAACGCGTTCCGGACATCAGAACGGTACTGGAGGTCAAGCCTGAAGAAATCTATCACCAGGTCGATCTTATGTCCCATTCTGTAGGAATCGAGCCAATTGTAAGGGATGAAAGCATCATAGGTAAGATTGATATCATTGTCCGAGACCGCTTGGTCGGGGAGCAGGGAGAACTCCTGCCTGCCGAGTCCTATGTTCAAACCCAGGCTGACCGGGCCTGCCGAGTTATTGATCCCGATGATCAGGGCCGGGAAAAGACGCCTCTCTCCGGGCCTGGGATCATGGTCCCAGTAAACGCAGTCAAGCCCCAGGTCCACCCTGGTATAACTAAAATATGGGTACAGGCCCCTGCCTGTCAGCAAGAGAAAGCATAGAATAATAAAAACATTCTTTACACTTCTCATGGTTAATTCTCCTGAGATACAGATTATAAAATTACTGATCATTGTAACGGGGGAACTAATGTTTGCAGTTTTTCGGTTTGTGGAGCCGTGGTTTTGGCAGGACGCCAAAATCCGGCGAAACCCTCGCAGGGCTGCACGGATGCAGCCCGAGAATGAGAAAAACAAAGACATTAGTTCCCCCGTGTATTATCCTCTGTTAAAATTTCAAACTCACCGAAAACATATTGGAATAATCCAAGCCGGTATGGTACACGAACGCGTAATCCGCACTGATCCCTTTCAGGTACGGTATCCGGACGCCCAGGCCGGTACTGAGGGAGAACATCTCCTGGCCTGTGTACAGAAAGCCCGCCCTTATGCTGAGGAACCGGTACGCATATTGCAATCCCAGGCCTGCCTGGAACGGATCAACCGCTCCTCTTATCCTCATTCCCAGGTCCAGGGAAGGCGTAAAATTTTTCAATAAATCCGCGGAGATACCCAGTTTGACCATGGGATTCAGGGCCTCGCTCGCGCCTGTCGAATAATTGATCCGGCCCAGGGAAATATCCTTTCCCGTGAGAGCCAGGTTGATCTTGTTCCTCATCTCGTATAAAAAACCGAACCCGAGGCCGAATCCCGTTGAGTCGGACTGGCCGGACCGTGTGCTAAGGTATTTCAGGGCAATACCGGCTGAGGACCGTTCAAAAAAATCAAGCCTGGTCCCGTATCCCACCATGATGACCACTTCACTGTAATCGAGCTGGGACTTATAATCCTTATCCTCCAAAGTACCCAGGTACGAGGCGGAAAGGGCCAGGCTGCCTTGTTTCCTGAACGGCTGGACATAGACCGCTGACCCGCATGCCAGAAGGTCCCATCCGTAAGGATTGAACTGGGTAAGGAGCAGTTCCCTCTCCTGCGCCAGGCCGAGGCCTGCCGGATTATAGAGAAGACTGGACGCGTCCCTGACAATAGAAGAGACCGCGCCTGCCATGGCCGTGTTACCGGCCCCGGTCTCCTGAAGCTCGAAAGCGGCATAACCGGGCCCTGCCAGACAGAATATGACAAAGAGAATGAGCGACAATATTTTATCCATATTATTTCTCCATTAAGACCAGCTTCCTGATCTTTTGTTCTTTTCCGGAAGCGTCCTTTCCCGTTATCCGGTAAACATATAATCCGTTATTGAGCAGACGGTTATCCTTATCCTTTCCGTCCCAGCAGAATTCCGCGGTCAGGCCGGTCTGGCTGAATTTCCTCACCAGGTTCCCTTTCATGTCAAAGAGCTCCAGGGTCATGCTGCCGCTGCTCCTCATCTCCAGCGTAAAACAGACGGTCTCGTTCAGGCCGTCGTTATTCGGGGAGAAGCTGTTCCGGTCCATCAGTATCCTCGAGAACACTTCGCCTTCGCCGAACGATTTATCCATGACCGATTCATAGGGGACCAGCCTGATCTCATCCAGATAAAGGATGTCCTTGCCGGTAAAAGTAAAAGCCAGGGTCGTGATATGCCTGAAATCCAGTTTCCGGAAATCGATGAACTTCCGGAGCGGGAGGGAAACGGTCTGCCATGTGTCGGAGACGCCGTAAGGGAGGAACTCGCTCAAGGGAAGCTCCTTGACGCTCCCCTTCTCATCATTGAACGTAACCGTGAACTGGTTACCGGACCTTTCGCCCCGCACAGCAAAAGAGAGCTCTTTGTATGCGCTGATATCCCTGCTGATAGTGGTCCACCAGGCCGCCCATGCGGCTGTAGTATCATATTTGATCTTCAGCGCCTTTTTACCGCAGGCCGGGCTGTTGGTGACCAGTTCATTGGTCACATTATCCGAATGGCCGTTGGCCAGGCCCAGGTTATTCTTGATGAGCAGCCCGTCCTCAAAATCATCGATCACGGGAAGCCGGCCGTACGTGGACGGCAGGCCGCCGGCATCGGGAAGCGTGGTACCGTATAGCTGGAAAGGATTCACTTTCGGCGACTGGTTAAAGAGAACGTACCAGCATGCCGTAGCCATGGCATTATTGGTCTGCACATCGCCTGTCCGGTCGCCCCTTGTGGTGTACGCCAGGCCGCCGTTGGGCCTCATGCTGTTCGACACCTGCGTGAAATAATATTGGGCGTTCTGGCTCTGGCCCGCGAAATAATAAGCCAGGGCCATGGAAGCCGTACCTTCGAACCAGATGCAGCCGGGGCTGGTCACTGTGGACTTGTCAAACGTGAATCCCTGGTAACCGTCATTGTTCAGGAGAAGATTGCTGTAACAGAGGCTCAGGGACCTCGTGTAATCCGCATTATTGGGGCCGGCCGGGCCAAGGGCCAGGA
>JAQTRT010000163.1 GCA_028711675.1 bacterium
GTCTTTTTTATCCTTTTATCCCATTCTTCCTTTAATTTATTATAGCTCAGCTGAAGCTCCTTGATCCGGTCCCTTTTTTCGCCGGCCAGTTCGTACAGCTGTTTCTCGACCAGTTTGATCTTTTCGCTGTTGAGCTGATTGATCTCGGATTCAAGCTTTTTAATGTTATCGGGTTTGTTTAAATACTTGATCTTCACCTTGGCGCCCGCCTCGTCAATGATGTCGATGGCCTTGTCCGGCAGGTAACGGTTCGAGATGTAACGGTGGGCCAGCTTGGCGGCCAGGACAATGGCTTCGTCCCTGTATCTGATGCTGTAAAAATTTTCGTATTTTTCACGGATGCCGTTCAATATCTCAATGGTCTGGTCGACGGTAGGTTCGTTCACCATGATGATCTGGAACCGGCGTTCCAGCGCCGGGTCCTTTTCAATGTATTTTTTATACTCATCAAGCGTAGTGGCCCCGATGCATTTCAGCTCACCCTTGGAAAGGGCCGGCTTCAGGATATTGGCGGCATCAAGCGTTCCTTCCGCGCTTCCGGCGCCGATGAGCGTATGAAGCTCGTCGATGAAAAGGAGGATATTATCGGATTTATGCAGTTCGTCCAGGACGCTTTTGATCCTTTCCTCGAACTCTCCCCTGTATTTCGTTCCGGCTACCATGCTGGCCAGATCAAGGGCAATGACGCGTTTGTTCAGCAGGGTGTCGGGGACCTCGCCGATGACGATCCGCTGGGCCAAGCCCTCCACGATGGCGGTCTTTCCCACGCCCGGGGCGCCGATGAGCACGGGGTTGTTCTTGGTACGGCGGCACAGGATATGGATGACGCGGCTGATCTCTTTCTCGCGGCCGATGATGGGATCGATGCTGTTTTCCCGGGCCAGCTTCGTGATATCCTTGCTGAATTTATCAAGCAGAGGGGTCTGCTTTTTCTTTGTTTTGATATTGGCGTTCTTCAGGTTCTCACCCAGCATGTTGAGTATTTCATCCTCGATGAGCTCGATATCGATCCCTTCGCTCAGCAGGGTTTCGGCCGCGGCGTTCCCGTGGTGCTTCATGATGGAGAGGAGGAGGTGTTCGGTACCTACGTAAGTATGGTTCAGGCGGCGCGATTCTTCCTGGGCCATCTTGATGGCTTTCCTGGCATCCTCGCTGATGGGGATATCGCCGATGAGCAGGGTGCTGTTCCCTTTCGGAAGGAGATTTTCGATCTCTTCTTTCAGGAAATCAAGGTCAATACCGAGATTGGTCAGAAGCTTGGCGGCAAAACCGCTTCCTTCGCGCAGAAGGCCGAGGAAAATGTGCTCGACATAGATCATGTCGTTGTTGAGCCTCTTGGCCTCTTCCTGGGCGAATATCTTTACAATCTGCTGGGCTCTTGTTGTAAACTTTTCAAACATATCTCTCCTGTTGACAAAAAGTCTTTTATGATCTTGGCTCTTAATTTATTCTCATTGACGATATCGATGTTCTTCAGGTTTTCCTTGTTCAGGAAAGCGATGTGCATGGGCTGGATCATGATAAGCAGCTTGTTCATGTCGTTGGCGGAAGGGATGGTCTTAACAAGCTTCAGATCGATGCCCAGCTTTACCATGGAAATATGGGTCATGGCTGAGACAAAATCCAGCGCCGTGCTGTTCTTGCAGACCTCAAAACTCTCCATGATATTCTTGATGACCGGCTCGTTCCGTAAAAGTTCCTTTCGTTCCAGGAGTTCCATTTTTTCGATTTCCAGGGTTACTTTTTCCACTTTATCCAGTATCTCTTTTTCATTCATACCCAGGCTCAGCTGGTTTGATATCTGATAGATGGCGCCCAGGAACTTGGAACCTTCACCCGAGAATCCGCGCACCGTGAACCCGGACCCGGCCAGGTTATCGGTGATCTGCTTGATCTTGCTGTTCAGCTTCAGGCCGATGAGGTGCATCATGGACGAAACCCTCAGACCTGTGCCGGCATTGGTGGGGCAGGAGGTAAGGTATCCGAATTCCTCGTTAAAATCGAATTCAAGGATATTCTCCAGCCGGCTCTCGATGGATTCGATGAATTGATAAGCTTTCCTGAAGTTCAGGCCGGGATAGATGACCTGGATCCTTAAATGGTCCTCCTCGTTGATCATGATGTTCATGTACTCGTTCCTGTCTATTACGATCTGCTTGTTCTCCCCTTTGAGGAGGTAGTCCGTGATCAGGAACCTTTCTTTCAGGAACTGTTTGAACTTATGGGACTGATTGCTGAGCTTGATGAAGATATAGGAACCGGCCAGATCGGGGATCTGATGCAGGCTGCTGTTGATCTTCTCTAAAAGATCCATGGACTGTTTGTCGGTCAGGCGGAACAGGTAAGGGAAATTCTTGATGTTCCGGGCGATCCGCGCTCTTGTGCTGATGATGACGGGGGAAGGATGGGATTCCGATATCCACCGCGGCACGACATTGTTGATCTGAGTAAAATTCAGCATTTTACTCCTCCGTCTGGGTGGATATTTTTTTGATCTTATCCCGGAGAAAGGCCGCTTCCTCGTAGTCCTCTTTTTTCAGCGCCATCCTCAATCTATTGTTCAGGACTTTCAGGTCTTTCACTATCTTTATCCTTTTTTTATATTTTACCGGCACTTTTCCTTTATGGTAGATACAGCCGTGTATCCTCCTCAATATGGGTTTGATCTGTTCCCTGAACGAGGTATAGCAGTAGCCGCATCCCAGCTTGCCGGATTCGAGGAATTCATCGTACGAGATGCCGCATAAAGGGCATTTTATGATATTCTCATCATCGATACCGGATTTATGTTCTTTGACCGGGTTTTCTTTCAGTTCGATATCATCCTTTTTTTCGCCGTTGATCTTGGCAAAAAGGTCAAAAAGGTTGAATCCCATTTCAAATATATTGTTCTTGATGCCGTAGCTTTTCGCGCAATCCTCGCAGATATGTATGGTTTTAATGTTATTATTGATCACTTCCTGAATGTGTATGGTAGCTTCCGATATCTTACACAAATCGCATTTCATGCTTTTTTCATCTCCTGATCTCTCACTCATCAATATAATATCTATATTTTATTTGGCAACATTTTTCTGGCCCGGCCTCCTTTATCCCGCATCAAGCGGGACGATCTCTTCCAGGTTCAGCGTACAGGCCCCGTACTCTTCCGTGATTCTGCCGTACAGGAGGCAGAACGGAGAGCCCAGCGTGAGAGGAACCAGCTTTTCATACCGGCTGGCGGAGAGGAAGGTCTCAAAGGTCCCGTCACGGTCCATGAAAGAGATGAACTTCATGTATTTGTCCTTTTTCCGGGAAACGACCTGTTTGTGGAAAATACGGATGCCGTGCATCCAGACGCGCCTGTCCGCGTATCCTGCCATCGCTGTTGAACGGATGATCTCTTTCCCGACCGGCTTGACAAGGATGAGGGGATGGTCTGACACGCTGAAACCAAGTGTCTCGATCTCAAAGAGGACCCTCTGTTCCAGGGAGAGCTCCTCTTTCAGAAGAGGAGAGGTATGAGGGAAAGAGAGGTTCCCGAACAGAGAGCCGGACCCGTTCTCCCGGCCTTTCATGTTCCGCACGTGGCCGGCCAGGAAGATGAGCTGTTTTCTTGTGTAACCGGTCCAGTCCAGACAGCCGGCCTTGGCCAGGAGCAGGAATTCTGTTTCCGTGATATCGCACCTGCGGCAGAAATCAGGCAGACCGGAAAAAGGAGCCTGTTCCCGTTCAGCCAGGATCGTTCTGATCTTGCCGGACGGGAATCCTTTGATAAAGGAGAGGCCCGGCCTGATCGCTCCCGGTCCCGGGATAAAATCATACCCGCTGCGGTTCACGTCAGGAGGAAGGATCCGGAGCCCCATCCTCCTGGCCTCTTCCACATAAACAAAGGCGGAATAAAAGCCTCCCCGGTTGGAGATAACGGCTGAAAGAAATTCTGCCGGGTAATGGGCTTTTAAAAAAGCCACTACAAAGGAGATACGGGCATAGGAAGCGGAATGGGCCTTGCAGAAAGCGTAGCCGGCAAAGCTCTCTATCTGCGACCAGAGCTCTTCAGCCGCGGCCCGGGGATAATGCCTTTCCAGGCAGCCTGTGATGAACTGTTCCTTCAGGCTCCGGATGCTGTCAGAGGAGCGTGTCTTGCCGCTCATGGATTTTCTCAGGATATCCGCGTCCTCGGGCCTGAACCCGGCTATGCGGACAGCCACCTTGATCACGTCTTCCTGGTAGATCATGATGCCGTAGGTCTCGCTGAGGAGTTCTTTTAGTACGGGGTGAATGTATTGGACGGAACCAGGGTTATTGTGGAACCGGATATATTTTTGCATCATGCCGCTCTCGGCCACGCCCGGCCTGATGACCGAGCTGGCCGCGGTCAGTTCCTCGAAATTTTTTACCTTGAGCTTTTTCAGGAGCTGGCGCATGGCCGGGGATTCGATATAAAAGCAGCCGATGGTCCGGCCTGTGCGTATCAGTTCAATGGTCCCTTGATCATGGAAATAAGCGTCCTGGTCCGGCGGCCTTTTCTTCTGAAGCGAGGCAAAAGCGTCATCCATGACAGCCAGGGACCTCTGTCCCAGGATATCTATCTTTAACAGCCCGATCTTTTCAGCGTCATACATATCGAGCTGTGTGACACAGAAGCCTTTGGGCGCTTTCTCCAGGGCTGTGAACAGGTGAAGGGGATTTTTGGCAATGACCATGCCTCCGGGATGGATGGAGATATGGTGCGGCAGGCCGATGATACGTTCGGCGCAGGCCAGGATCCTCTGCCACAGCTCATCTTTCAGAGGGAGGCCTTTTAATTCAGGCACGCTCTCCTGAATGCGGGAAAGGTCCTCGGTTCTGAACATGAAAGGGATCCTTTTCGTGAACCGGCTTATCTGCTTCTCGTCCAGGCCAAAGGTTTTGGCTGTCTCGCGGATGGCGCCTCTTACGTTGAACCGGACGTGTTCCCCGATCAGGGCCGCATTGAAGCGGTCATAGATGAAGGAAATGATCCTGTCGCGTTTGTTCCAGGGGAAGTCCAGGTCGATATCCGGGAACCCGTCCCGCTTGATATGGAGGAAGCGTTCGAAGAAAAGGCCGTACCGGACAGGGTCCACGTGCGTGATCCCGAGCAGATAACAGACAAGGGAATTGGCTGCTGACCCGCGGCCGGTATAGGAGATGCCCTCCTTCCGCGCGTAGCAGGCGATCTCACGCACGATGAGGAAATAGGAATCCAGGCAGAGAGCGCGGATCACATCAAGTTCTTTCCGGAGCTGTTCCGCATAGGCGCGGTCTTGGCCTGTGCGCTCCAGTTCCCGGTAACAGAGCCGGGCCAGTTCCCCGCGGGCAGAAGGGCTTGGGTCCGGCCGTATTTCGGGCAGTTCTGTCCGGTTAAAATCAAAGGAAAGATCGCAGCTTTCCACGATCCTCTCGATGTTCTTCAGGGAGTCCGGGTACCGGGAGGCCAGGGCTGTGAACTGTTCCAGGGAGATGAGGTAATTCTTCTCTTTTTCACGGACAAGCTCCTGTCCGGAGTGGATGTCCGTATTATGCCTGATGGCTGCCAGGACCGCAAGCGTCTCAAGGTCCCCGGGATGGAAGAAGAACGCAGGGTAGGTGGGGATAAAAGGAATGTTATCCTGCCTGGATGCGCGGATGATGCTCTCCTGCTTTTCCCTGGGCCAGGTAAGGGGGAGCTCAAGGAAAAGGTCCTTGTTATGGGAGCCTTTCAGGTCCCTGACCAGCTCAGGATACGGGGAGAGGATATACAGGTTCCCGGCTTCTTTGCGGATAAGGTCCGTGAGAGGCGCAGGCTTTTCCTTGTTCTTTATTTCCGTGATGAGCCGGTTCATCTCGGAGAAACCTGAATTGTTCCTGGCCAGGAGCAGGAGATAGGACCCCCCGGATTCGAGCAGTGTCCCGATCAGGGGCTTGATGCCGGCCTCCCGGGCCAGCCGGTAGAATTTGATCGTTCCGTACATGTTGTTCGTATCCGTGATCGGCAGGGCCTGGTAATGATAGCGTTTGGCTGCGGGGATAAGGTCCCTGACTTTAAGAAGGCTTTCCATGAACGAGTATTCGGTCTGGATATGGAGGTTTGTCAGCATACTGGACAAATGTACAGTATTCAAAAGAGAAGTCAAGGGGGACGGTGCTTGACATTTTGACATTTTTTTAGAAAAAAAGTTAAATTCTTTTTGTATATAAATAATATGAGAAGAGCAAGAATCACATTTGATGGCGCATATCATCATGTTATGAATAAAGGATTAAATGATGTGATGATTTTTTCAGACGATGAGGATAAAAAGTTTTTTCTTGATATTTTAAGTAAGAACATTCATCAATACCATATCAGGCTTATTGCGTATTGCATTATGAATAATCATTATCATCTTGTTTTACAGAATACATCCGGACAGTTGTCGAGGTTCATGAAACAATTGAATGGTCAATATGGTATTTATTATAGAAAAAAGAATGGAGGTAAGGGATATGTATTCCAAAACAGATATAAATCGACACTTATCCAGGAAGATCGCTATCTTCAGACAGCGATCATTTATGTGTTATTGAACCCTGTCCGATCAGGAACGGTAAATAATGCATTAAATTATTGTTGGAGTAGTATTCATGAATATTTTCATTATCCAGTTTCAAAAATTATTGATTATCAATATGTTGAGTCAATTTTTAAAACACAAAAAAGTTTTTTCACCTTACTTAATGAAAAAAAACAAGAAGTGTTGCTGGAAAAATCAACTAAAGCTGGTCTTGTTTTAGGTGATGAAAAATTCATCATGGAATCCATGAAAAAATTTAATCGAAGGAAAAAGTGTGTGGAAAGAGAGAGGAGAAGGGAATTTGAGCAAGGATTTCAAGATCCGGAACAGATTATCCGTGATTTTGAGGTGCAGATCGAAAAAAACATTAGAAAGATAAACCACAAAAACAGGGATGAACGAAGATTACGTGAACAGCTTCTTGTGGCATTAAAGGAAAAAGCTGGCTTAACTTATTCTGAAATTAACAGGATATCTTTATTTAGGCGATTAAAATACTGTTCTCTTGGTCAGATGTATAAACGGGCACAATTGGGAAAAATGTCAAAATGTCAAGCACCGTCCCCTTGATTCCTCGGATAGAAGAGGATAAAGCCAAGGCTGAAGAGGCCTGTCAGAACGCAGGAAGCCCAGAGGAACAGGCTTGAGATGCCGACGGTCAATCCGGTCAGGAGGATGACCAGGCAGGCCATGCTGTTGTCCAGGATGGCGGTCAGGACCACCAGCTTATTTTTAACAAGGTCTTATGAGCAATGGTATAAGCTACGCCCAGGCTAAAGGCCAGCGCGCCG
>JAQTRT010000164.1 GCA_028711675.1 bacterium
CCACCAGCACCATCCAGGATGACATAAAAACAGTTGATTTTAATCTGGCGTGCAAAGTCACTTTTTCCGAATTCCCGATCTTTCATCCGTACCCGGGTACGGAATTAGGGGAATACTGTAAAGAGAAGAAAATGTTCAACAGTTCCTATGATTCCCTCCATATGTCCTATATGCATATTTCGCCTCTGACCTCCTTTACCGCTGAGGATAAGGTCATCCAGCAGAACCTGGGAGAACTGGCTACTGTGGTCGTGGCCTTCCCTTTCCTGAGGAACATTATCTTAAAGCACATGATATACTGGCCTCATAATTTTCTGTTTTTTCTGTTGTATTATCTGGTCAAGGCTTATCTCGTGACATTTAAGATATATCCGTTCCGGTATAACCTGAAAACACTGTACCAGATGGCCGTGAAAAGCATCAGACTTGAGAAGTTCAAACACTCCAACGAGAGCATGAAGAGGAAGAACTGAATGAAACCCGTTGTGATACCGGAATCCTATAACTATATCGGCGTCTTTCTCACGTTCGCCTGTAATTTGAAATGCAGTTACTGCATCAACCGTTTTGACACATTCATCCCCAAGGGACATCTTACAGGAGAGCAGTGGGTGGAAAGCCTGAACAGGATTGTGTCAAGGGATGACCTGCCTGTCACGATACAAGGGGGAGAACCGTCCCTTCACCCGGATTTTTATTATATTATCAATCATATTAAAAAGGAGCTTCACATAGATATTCTGACCAATCTGCAGTTTGACGTGGATACTTTCATCAGACAGGTTGATCCGGCCCGTATTAAAAGGAAGGCCCCCTATGCGTCTATCCGTGTCAGTTATCATCCTGACCAGATGGATACCAAAGAGATGGTCCGTAAGGTCCTCAAGCTGCAGGATGCCGGTTTTTCCATAGGGATATGGGGAGTCCTGCATCCTCTGCAGAAAGAGACTGTTCTTAAGATACAGGAAGAATGTAAAAAAGCAGGGATCGATTTCAGGACTAAGGAATTCCTCGGCTTTTTCGGGAAAGAATTGTACGGTACTTATAAATATCCCGGTGCATTTGACCAGGAGCATTTAAAGAAATGCAGATGCAGGACCACTGAGCTGTTGATCGGGCCCGACGGCAACATTTACCGCTGTCACAGCGATGTGTATTCAGGCAGAAAACCGATCGGGAGCATCAATGCCCCTGAATATCAGCTGCAGGATATATACAGGGATTGCGATTATTTCGGTTTATGCAATCCCTGTGACATTAAGATAAAAACGAACCGGTTCCAGCAGTTCGGTCATACGTCAGTTGATATTAAGCTCTGATGTCCCGTGACGGGTGCGTTTGCGAACCGTTCTCATTTCATTATACCAGGGAGTAAAAAAGTGAAACAGGAACTGGATATTTTATTTGTTAATCCTCCTTCTGCTTTCGGTGCTTATAATGACACGAAAGTTAAGGTGTTCAGGCAGGTCTTTCCGCTCTTGTCCTTCATGTCCTTATCCGGTGTCTTAAGAAAGGAGGGGTATCGGACGGCTCTGCTTGATCTGGGTATCGAAGATGATCCTTATCCCCTGCTTGAAAAGTGCCTCATAGAATTACAACCGCATTATGTGGGTATTACTTCTACGACTCCTCTCTTTTTTGAAGTGGTGGAAATAGCCCGTATCGCCAGGGAAAAATTAAAGGATAAAGTAATTGTTCTCTACGGAGGTCCGCATGCCACGGCTCTGCCTGAGGACAGCCTCAAGAACTCGGCGATCGATATCATCATCAGCGGAGAAGGGGAAGAGACGATACTGGAGATCCTGAAAAACAGGAAATGGCCCGATATCCGCGGTATTACCTATAAAGAAAATAACGGTATCCGGGTCAATGCGGTACAGCCGTTCATCAAGGACCTGGACACGCTCCCTTTTCCGGATTTCTCCATCTATGATATCAGCCGGTATCATTGTTCCCGGCTGGTCAGCCGCGGAACGCCGGTCCTTCATATGGAGACCAGCCGCGGGTGTCCTGCCGGCTGCACGTTCTGCAATAAGAATATCTATGGAAGGGTCTTCAGGAAAAAATCACCCGAGCGGGTCCTGGAGGAGATGAAATATTTTATCAGGAACGGAGTGGGCGAATTCCGGATCATTGATGATCAGTTCGCAACGGATATTGAGCGCGCCAAACAGATCTGCCGCCTGATCCTGAAGGATAAGATCCGTATCCCCTGGAATCTGGCCAACGGCGTCCGGGTTGACAGAGTGGATGAGGAATTCCTGAGACTGGCCAAACAAGCGGGATGTTACCAGGTCGGGGTGGGTTTTGAATCCGGTGATCAGAAGGCGCTGGATTCGATTGAAAAAGGCGTGACACTGGAGCAGAGTACAAGGTGCATGAAACTGATAAAAAAAGTGAACATTGAAAGCGTAGGTTTTTTTATCATCGGACTGCCGGGTGACACGGATGAAACCATCCGGAAGACCATACGTTTCGCTGTCAGTCTCATGCCGACCTTTGCCAAGACCACCATTGCCATCCCTTTTCCGGGAACGAGGATGTATGAACAGTATGAGCAGGCAGGACGGATTAAATCAAAGGACTGGTCCAAGTATAACATCCATAAGGTGGCTGATATTTATGAGCACCCGAGTCTGACCCAGGCCCAGCTGAGGAAATATTATGAACTCTTCTACCGGAAGTTTTACCTGAATTACAGGTTCCTCTGGATGCGGCTGGTGCAGAGCATCAGGGAGGGGACCTTCTTTCAGGATATTTATTACGGTTTCAAGACCTTTATCTACAATAAATGATCTTATATCCTGTTTTTTAAGAATATGTTATAAAAATAATAATATACACTGTCCTGACGGTACAGGATAAGTAATCCTATGTTAAAGCAGATATAGAGAGCCAGATAAAGATATTTGTATTTGGCATCCTTCTCCTCAAAACAATAATATGATGTGAATAAGAATAGGGCAGGGAAGACCTGGAACACGATACGGTCAATAAGGTTCACCGAAATAACAGGTATCAACAGGCCGGCAATCAGCAATCCCAGGGCCAAGGATCTGAATTTCCGGGAACGGATTAAATATAACAGGAACGGGATAAGGAGAAGGTTGAACGCCGTACCCAGAGACAGGAACAGACGGAACAGGGAGAGTTTGTTCTTCCAGACAGTATCCTGATAATGATGCCTGAACCAGTCCAGGATGGTAAAGTCAAAAGTGATATAGATAAAGAGCTGCCACAGGATAACAGGAATAATAAAAGTAAGAAAGGAGAGGGATAAAGCCATGATCACTTTTTTAATGGGAAAGCGTTTATAAAGGCATATCCACCCGAGAAAAACAAATACAGCAACCATGTTCTCTTTGATAAAAAAGCCCAGGCTGGTGAATAAGGCGATCTTGATAACAGGTTTGAATTCTAGCTTGGATTGAAGGAATACGTCCTTTATGATGAAATACAGGTTCAGCAGGTAAAAGAAATGATTGCATGTTTCCGCCAGCACCGAAAAACCGAAATGAAGCGGTATCACATTACAGTAATACAGGAGAGCCGGGATGATGTTGTATTCCTTTTTGGAAAACAGGAGGTTATACAGGGCATACAGCAGCAGCCCGTTCAGGATATAAAAGACCGAATTAATGAAATAAAATGAGAAGACATTTGAAAAGATATAGCTGAACGGGTAAGCTAAGGCGACCTGCATCGGTCTTTGAAGCCTGACAAACAGATCGATATTCCGGGCGAAGTCTTTAGGGAAATCATTTTTCTGAAAATGGCTCAGCATGTCCAGAAAGCCCCGGCTGTCCCCGTAAAACCGGAATAAGGCAGCACCATAAATAATATACATAACACTGCTTATGAGAACAGCGGTTACACATAACAGCAGGATCTTTTTTGTCTCGGACAGGGGGCCGGCTGAACGCTGAATGGGATTGATGTTTTTTTCCATGATCTTATTTATATTGTTTTAAATATCCTGAGATCTGTTTAAGCCCGTTTAAAAGCAGGGAAAAGCTTAATTTTCCCTCATTTAAAATAACGGTCCGGTAAAATCCGTGCCATAGAAAATAGATGTATTGAAAAAATATGTTTTCCGGAAGTTTGATGAGCAGGAGGATCAAAGGCAGGAAAAAAGGAAATCGGACAGCTATACTGCTGAATTTATGCAGATTATTGATGCCGCGTATATATTTCTCCTTCTTGTATTTTAACGTGGTTTTGATAAAAACAGATGGCTTCAAGTCCTGAACTGATTCCGGAAGGTATCCGTTTTCCCTGCAATACGCCTCAATAGGGGTTTTAGGGAACGGGACAAGAAGGGTAAAATGGGCATAGTTCACTTTACATTCAATATTCAACCGGATCGTTTTCATGGCGTTTTCCACGGGATTCTCCACGGGTAATCCGATGACATTCTGTGAATAGTTTTTTATTTTATATTTATTTAATATTCGAAAAGCATTTTTAATTTGACTGTTCGTGATCCCCCGTTTCAGCATTTTATTGGCCACTTCTTCATCGCCGGTTTCGACACCGCAGTTGGCGCATATCATTCCCGCTTCTTTTAGTGCTTTTACCGTTTCCTCGTCAATGAGATTAGGCCGGAACTGGGCTGTAAAGGGGAGAGCTATTTCCGCTTTGTATCTTTGGCAGAACTCCATGATGTATTCTTTGGGTAAAAAATTGACAGCGTCATCAGCCAATAAAATATAATCGATCCCTTTTTCCTGTTTGATCTTTTTCATTTCAGCGATAACATTAGGGATACTTCTCCACCTGACCTTTTTTTTACTGGCCCGGTAAATTTCGTTATAAGCCGAGTTAAAACAGTACGTGCATTGATAGGGGCATCCCCGGGATATCATAAAGGAACAATAGTTGCCCAGAAAACGGTTCCCTTTTTTATCTAAAGGGATGAGCCCTCGGTCGGCGAACGGCAGTTCATCAAGATCCTCTATCAAAGGAGCTACTTTGTTTTTATATAAGGTTTTATCCTGACGTACGATAAGATTGCTCACCTGCCGGAAATCGGAATTCGTCTTTATCCGTTCTAAAAATGTTTTAAACGCAGTATCGCCTTCCCCTACGCACAGTACGTCCATATGCTCGTTTTTTTCGATTTCTTCAGGATTAAAGGTATAATGAGGGCCGCCAAAGATAGATATAAAGGAGATCCTTTTTTTTAATTTATCATTTAAACCGTGAATTTGAGTGTGTTCATAGGTCATGGCGCTGTATGAAATAATATCAGGTTTGATATCGCAGATGACATTAATAAGATTCTCTTCTTCCATGGAATCCAATGCATAAAAAAAGGTTTCCATCCCCGCGTCTTTTGATATCTGCGCAAGGATTTGTAGGCCTAACCGTTCTCCTCCATATGTGGAGCTTACAATAAAAACATTTTTCATTTATCGATTCTCCGAAAAGGATGTTTCCGGACAGCATTGTAGAATTAATTAATCAAAATTAAATTCGTTGTCAAATTTATCTGATGCCTTTGCCTCTCGTGTCCGGTCTCCCGGCAGAACCCATGCGGATGTCCCTGGTCTTATGGAGTAGGATTTAAGAGAACGGCAGGAGTTGGGATCCTCGATGCATGTTGAGATAATATTTTTGACATGGGATTATAAAAAATTAATATGGACCTATATTATCCAGGAGACCAGACATGACCAAGCAGAAAAAGAACAATAACCCCGCAGAGGGGACGGATTTACATGATACGGGCAAGTTTAATTTTTTAAATAAAAAATATTTTATTATTGGTTTTTATATCCTGGTCATTGTGTTCCTCTTTTTCCCTTTGCTTATGAAACCGGGGAACAGTCCTGATTCCATCTCGCAGGCCTATCCCGCTTATTTGTATAATAAAGCGGAACTGATACAGCATGGTTCCATTCCCTTCTGGTATCCTTATATAAGCGGAGGGACGCCTTACCTGGAAGGGTTTCATTTTAATCATTTGTTCGATTTTCTGGTCTATGTTTTTCCGGTGGACCTCGGTATCGGCTACCGTTATATCTTTTTTGTCCTTCTGGCCGGATGGCTGGCGTATCTGTTCTTTCAGTCCCTGGGCTTTTCACGCGCAATCAGTTTTATAGCCGGGCTGGTTTATATGCTTTCCGGAGATGCGGTCAGTTATATCTCCCCCGGACATTACGGCAAGATCGTGAACATGGCTTTTCTCCCTTTGACCCTGATGTTCATTAATTATGGGTTTGACAAAAGGAAGTACGTTTATTTCCTGTTTGCCGGCCTCGGGCTTTCTTTTATGTTTCGCGGCCATCCGCAGCTTTTTTATTATAATATTCTGATCATTTCTCTTTATTTTATGTTTAAATTCATCCTGTCTTATCAGGAATCGAAAGAGAAGAAACTGATTAGATTTTTTTTCCTGGGTTATGGTTTGATGGGGCTTGTGGCTGTTCTGTGCGCGTTTGATAACCTGTTCCATCAGTTTCAGTTCGTTAAAATGACCTCACGCGGTACCGAAACAGATGTGATGGCGAAATGGGAATTCGCCACTTCCTGGTCCAAACATCCTTTGGAGTTGTTCACATATTTTATGCCGTCCTTATGGGGTCTTCAGAACCAGACCTACATGGGCTGGATGCCTTTTGTTTCAACGACGGATTATACCGGTCTTCTTGTCGTGCTCATCGCTTTGTTCGGTATTGCAATGAACTGGAAAAATAAGTATATAAAATTTTTCAGTATCATAACTGTTCTGGCGGTCCTGTTCGGGATGGGCAAGTTTTTCCCTTCCTTTTACAAGCTTTTTTATTTTTACGTGCCGAATATAAGTAAATTCAGGGTCCCTTCCACTATATATATCACCGTGGCGTTCTTCCTTGTTTATTTTTTTACGTATGGATTGAAATCCATTTTGGAATTCAATTATCTGGAAGACCGGAATAAAAAAAAGATATACTGTTTCATTGCCGCCATTCTTTTTCTTTGTTTTTGTTTTACCTTGTTTGTGAACTCCGATTCGTATCATGCGTTATTGAAGGAGAACCTGGGGACGCGAATGGATTTAAAGGCCATGTACACCCGGTATGAACCTGTCCAGGTGGATAATTATATTAATAATATCCTGAACGGGAATGTCACTATGGCCAAAGACAACCTCGGAAGCCTCTGGATTTTTTCCCTGCTGCTCAGTGCAATCCTCCTCCTTTTGGCCAACCGTAAAATAAAGATAAAGACGTTCTTGTTCATCCTCACAATCCTGATTTTCATCGATCTTTATGTCGTGGATAAACAGTTCATCACACC